>RGYP01000285.1 GCA_010031985.1 Gammaproteobacteria bacterium | reverse complement strand
CTACAAGGCGGGAGGCTTCAACATCGGCAGCGTCGTGCCGGTCGATCGTCGCGAATTCGACGCCGAATTGCTCGATAGCATCGAGCTCGGTTATAAATTTTTCGACGCAACGCGCGGACTGCGCTACGAACTTGCGGCTTTTCACATGCGGCGCCGCGAGCAGCAAGTGAGCACCTCCGCCCAGATCGATCCAGGTGATCCACTATCGTTCATTTATTTGACCGACAATGCCGCGCGCGGTGTGAACGAGGGATTGGAAGGCAGCCTGTCGACGGCTCTCGGCGAACGCTGGCGATTGGGCGCAACGCTGGGTCTCTTGCGCACGCGCTTTGTCGATTACGTGGTGGCTGGACAGGACCTCTCCGGCCGAGGGCAGGCGCATGCGCCCCGTCACCAGGCTTCGATTTCGCTCGAGTACGAACATCCTCGCGGCTGGTTCGCCCGTGCCGACGCACAGCAGGTGGCGGCCTTCTTTTTCAGCGACAGCCATGCTCAGCGCTCCCGGCCCTACTGCCTCGTCAATCTGCGAGCGGGCTACGCGCTCGAGCGCTGGCGGGCCGAGTTCTGGGTGCGCAACGCGCTCGACGAGAACTACGCGATGCGTGGTTTTTTCTTCGGCAACGAGCCGCCGGATTTCCCGGACCGTCTGTACGTGCAGCTCGCCGAGCCGCGTACGCTCGGCTTGACCGTGAACTGGAAGGTACGCTGAGTGGGGTCATTGGCCGAAGTGCTGGCGGTTGCGTTCGGCGTCGGCTATGCGTTGCTCGCCGTACGCCGCAATCGATGGGCCTGGGCGTTCGGGGCGGTCTCTTCGGCACTGCTCGCCTGGCTTGCGGGTGAGTCGGGTCTCCCTTTGCAGTCTGGTTTGCAGACGCTGTACGTCGGCATGGCGGTGTACGGATTTTGGCAGTGGTCGGACGCCTCGTCGTCGCGCGCTGGCGTCAACGTGATTCGTCGCTGGCCTGCGTCACGGCACGCTGCGAGCGCCGTGCTGATCGTGCTCGTGGCAAATTTTTTGGCGCCTTGGCTTCCTGTCGCAACTGCCGGCAGTTGGCCGCGTCTCGATGCCGCGGTGACCTGCGCGAGTCTACTCGCCACCTGGATGACCACGCGCAGCGTACTCGAGAACTGGCTCTACTGGATGATCGTAAATACGGCCTCGATGTTTCTCTATGGTGCGCAGGGGCTATGGTTCGTGGTCGGGCTCTACGCGCTGTATCTCGTGATCGCCGTGATCGGCTGGCGCGAATGGCAGGCGCGGTACCGAGTTGCCGAGACACGCGAGCTTCAAGATGCGCGGTAGCCGAATCAATCGGCTGTCGGTGCTCAAAGATTCTCGAGGGATGCTGGTTCGTCGCGAGTGGCCCTCGGTCGCCGTTTCGCAGGCGTTCGGCATCTCTCCCGAGAGGGAGGTGGCCGCGCAGCAGCTCGCCGCTGCACAGGGCGTGGCGCCACCCGTCATCGACTTCGATGCGGCTCAGCGCTTCATGCTCATGCCGTTCATCGAGGGTTCGATGCTTGAGTCCGATTGGATGTTGCGCCATGAGCGACGCGCGGCCGTCCGCGAGCTGCTCGATCGTTTGCGCGGGATATCTTCGGTCTCGTTGCCCCCTCTCGATCTCGTACGTCGTCTCGGCGAGTTGCAACGGCACCTGGTGTTTGCAAGTCCGCAGCGAGCCGCCCGTTGGGCCAAGGATGTCGATGAAATGATCGCCCAGGCAGAATCGGTGAGCGGAATCGGTGGCGTGCTGGTGCACGGCGATCTCAATCCGGCGAACGTCATCGTGCGCGCCGACGGCTCGCTTTGTCTCATCGATTGGGAGTACGCCCACTGCGGGCACGCAGACGAAGACCTTGCCGGACTTGCTGCCGGCTGCTCCGCGCACGCGACGGAACTTGCTTCGTGGAGTTTGCAACCGGAGGGTTTTGAGCGACGGACGCGGCTGCGTGCATTGCTCGATGCCGTTTGGCTCGATTTGGCCGCCGTCAGCGACTCGGAGGCTTCCGAAGGCTGACTCCCGGAGCCGGTGGGTGGCGGATGTCGCTCGAGCCGGGCAAACTACGCGTCCCCAACGACCCTTGGTCTCAAGTTCGGAACAAGCTCATGCCTACGCTCAAAGTTGTCGATCGCGATGGAAAAGAACACGACGTGCCGGCGCGCGCTGGCGTCAAGGTGATGGAAACCCTGCGCGAGCTCGATTACGGCATCGCGGCGATTTGCGGTGGCATGTGCTCCTGCGCGACGTGTCACATCTATGTCGATCCTTCATGGTCAGCGAAGATCCCAGCGCCGATGTCCGACGAGCGCGAACTGCTGCACGAGTTGGCGCACTACAAGGAAGGCTCGCGCCTCTCTTGTCAGCTCGACATGACCGACGAGCTCGATGGTCTGCGAGTGACCATCGCTCCGGACGAGTGATGGATTGGTTCGTCGTTTTTTTGATCGCCGGTGCGGCGATTGCGGTCTGGCGTATCGTTTACCAGCTGCGTCGCGCCTCGAAGGTTCAGTTCGACGACTGGGATACCAAGCTCATCGAAAAGCTGCGCCGCAGTGGAGTCGATCCTTTTCAGCCGGTCGATGTCGACTTCTTCGTGGCATTGCCGACGCGCGAAGTGGCCGATACGGTCGCCTCGCGTCTTCAGGCCGAGGGCTTCACGGTCGACATTCGAGAGCTTGCGGATAGCGTGGACCTCCCGTGGAGCGTGCATGCTTTGAAGAGCATGTCGCTCAACGTCCATGCCGTACGCGAGGTGTCGACGCGCATGCGCGGCCTGGCGGCCGAGACCGGTGGTCGTTACGACGGCTGGGCGCCGGGTCCCGGCAAACCCATCGGCTGAGCTCAGCGCCTCTCGGTCTGCTTGCGGACGGCTTCGGCCGCGGCCTTGATCGCTTCGGCATCGCCCAAATAG
>RGYP01000284.1 GCA_010031985.1 Gammaproteobacteria bacterium | reverse complement strand
TCGTCGATCGTCGAAACTTTGAGGTTTTCGAGCGTTTCGGTGGTCAGGGCCTGCACCGTGATCGGCACGTCCTGAATGTTTTCGTTGCGGCGCTGAGCCGTCACGACGATTTCATCGAGCCCCAGGCTGTCTTCGCCGCCGCCGGTTTGGGCGGTAGCGTTTTGGCCTTGCGAGGCGAGAGCGGCAAAAACGGCCGCCGAGATCTTTTTGTTCACGGTGTCTCCCCTTGGCAACACAGCGGTGTCGCTGTTTGATTGAGTTTCCCCACGTTCCGGCGTCGTGGACGACGTGGGGGTCGTCGACGAAACCTTCTGACACCCGAGGATAGAACGAGGCCCGCGCCCTTAACAAGGTGCGCTGCCCCAGCCGTTCGAAACGGACGCGCGCGTTCGCACCGAAGTCCGAAAGCGATGAGGTAAAAATGCGACATTCACGCACGGGTTTACGCCGTGCGTAAAACCCGAACGCAAAAATGTTGCGGGGGCGCGGATCAGTACCGGTCGAGGTCGAGGATGGCCTGATAGACCTGATTGTGCATATCTTGGTAGGTGCGATTCGGCAAGCCGTCGGCACCCCGCACCACTTGCGCGAGGACCACCGCCACTACGCCGGTGCTCGGGCTCACCATCCAGTTGGTGTCGAGTACTCCGGGCCAGGTGTAATCGCCGTTGCGATTGGCTTGGGGCACGCGCCGAAAGTCGATGACCGGCGAAACGCCGAGACCGAAACCGAGCCCGCGCCATTTTTCGCCATAGGCTTTGGCCTGCGCATCGTCGGCGACTTGTTGGCTCGTCATCAGTTCGACGGTCGACGGCGCGAGGTACCGGCGGCCGGCAAATTGGCCGCCGTTGGCGAGCATCTGTGCAAAGCGCAGGTAATCACCCGCCGTCGAGATGAGTCCGCCGCCGCCCGAGGGCAGGGCGGGCGGCGAGGTGGGTGGCATCGCGAATGGCCCCTCGACACGCTCGAGCTTGCCGACGTTGCCGCGATCGCCGGCGATGCGGCGGTACACCGTGGCCATCAGCTTCGCGTCCGTGGGTGACACGTAAAACCCAGTGTGCGACATGCCGAGCGGATCGAAGAGTCGCGTTCGCAAAAATTCTGCGAACGGCATGCCCGAGACCACTTCGACGAGATAGCCGAGAACATCGGTCGCGTAGCTGTAGCGCCACTGCGTGCCAGGCTGGAAATAAAGCGGTAGCGCGGCGAGCTTGCGGATTTTTTCTTCGCTGCTGAGATCGCCGCCGAAATTGACGCCGGCCCACAGCGGACCGAGCGGCGAGGTTCGATCGTAGCCGGCGCCATAACCGAAGCCGCTAGTGTGCGTGAGCAGATGACGGATCGTGATCGGTTCGCGGGCGGGTTCAGTCTGGATGTTGCCTGCGGCATCGACGCCCGTGAACACGCGCATGTCGGCGAACGCCGGCAAGAAGCGCGACACCGGATCGTCGAGTTGCAGTTTGCCTTCCTCGTAGAGCATCAGCACCGCCACCGAGGTGACGGGTTTGCTCATGCTGAAAATTCGAAAGCGGGTGTCGAGCGACATCGGCACGGCGTTCTCGCGATCGCGCATACCGACCGCCGCCGAGTAGACGAGCTTGCCGTCGCGGGCGACGAGGATCGTGTAGCCGGCCGCGGCGCCGCGCTCGGCCTCGCGCCTGAAAAACTCGCCCATGGCGGCAAGTCGCGTCGCTGACATGCCGACGGTTTCGGGTTTCGCGCGCGGCAGCGGCGTGCCGTCCTCGGCGCGCGCAACCGGGACCGAGAGGCTGAGCAGCGAGGTAGCGAGGAGCGCCGCTGCGACCAGTCGTGTCGTCGCCAAAGATCGACTTTTGGATGTTCGCATCACGTCGTTCGCTCCACGCTACGGGCCGCGCGTTTCGTTGCGCTCTGGCAGTATAGCTACACCAACCATGGGGTCCTGAGTCATGAAGATATTGCAGCACTACGTTGCGGGTCGCTGGGTGGCGCCCGTCGAGCCTGGCGCCACGTTTGCCGTCATCAATCCGGCCGATGAAGCACAGGTCGCCGAGATCCGCATGGGTTCGGCGGCCGACGTCGATCTCGCCGTGGCCGCTGCTGCACGCGCCTTCCCCGCATGGTCGATGACGCCGCTCGCCGATCGCCTCGAGGCACTGCGCCGATTCAAGGCCGTGTTCGTGCGGCGCTTCGAAGAAATGGCCGATGCCATCACCACCGAAATGGGCGCGCCGCGTGACATGTCGCGCGAGGCGCAGGCAGCCTGTGGCCCCGATCACATCGAGGCGACCATCGTCGCCGCCCAGCATCTCGATTGGGAAACGCGCTTGAACGGCTCGAACGTCGTGCGCGAGCCGGTGGGTGTCTGCGGTCTCGTCACGCCCTGGAACTGGCCCATCAATCAAATCGTCGCCAAGGTGGCGCCGGCGCTCGCCGCCGGCTGCACCATGGTGCTCAAGCCGAGTGAGCAGGCGCCGCTCTCGGCGCAGCTCACCGCCGAATTCATTGACGAAGCCGGCTTGCCGAGCGGCGTGTTCAACATGGTGCATGGCACCGGGCCTGCGGTCGGCCATGCGTTGAGTGCGCATCCGGACATCGAGATGATGTCGTTCACCGGCTCGACCCGCGCCGGAATCGACGTCGCCAAAACCGCGGCCGACACCGTCAAGCGCGTCGCGCAGGAACTCGGCGGCAAATCGCCCAACTTGATCTTCGCCGATGCCGATCTCGAGCGCGCGCTCGCCAACTCGGTACGCCGCTGCTTCTACAACACCGGGCAGTCCTGCAACGCGCCGACGCGCATGCTGGTCGAGGCGTCGGTGTACGAGCAGGCCGTGGCGATCGTGAAGCGACTCGCCGAGGCGACCCAAGTCGGCGATCCGCGCAAAGGCGGTCGTCACATCGGTCCGCTCGCCTCGGCGAGTCGCTTCACGATCGCCACGGCC
>RGYP01000283.1 GCA_010031985.1 Gammaproteobacteria bacterium | reverse complement strand
CATCGCATGATGGAAACCTGGCATCCGGCGGGTCCGTGCGCCGTCATCTCGGCCTTCAATTTCCCGGTGGCGGTGTGGAGTTGGAACGCCGCACTCGCGCTCGTGTGCGGCGATCCGGTGATCTGGAAGCCTTCGGAGAAAACGCCGCTGACCGCTCTTGCCACCATGCGCATCGTCGAGCGGGCACTCGCGCGTTTCGGCAGCGACGCGCCCGCCGGCTTGCTGCAATGCGTGATCGGCGACGCCGAGCTCGGCGCAGCCCTCGTCGAGTCGCACGAGGTGCCGGTCGTGTCGGCTACGGGCTCGACGCGCATGGGACGGATCGTGGGACCGCGCGTCGCCGCGCGATTCGGCCGCAGCATCCTCGAGCTCGGGGGCAACAACGCCATGATCGTCACGCCCTCGGCCGATCTCGACCTTGCGGTGCGGGCGATCGTCTTTGCCGCAGTCGGCACCGCGGGGCAGCGCTGCACGACGCTGCGGCGCCTCATCGTGCATCCGAGCGTCCGCGCCGATCTGCTACAGCGTTTGCGCAAGGCCTACGCCAGTCTGACGATCGGTGATCCGCGTCGCGCGGGGGTGCTGATCGGCCCGCTCATCGATGCCGCCGCCGCAGAGCGCATGCAAGCGGCGATCAGGCGCGCGCGCGACGAGGGCGGGGTCGTATTCGGTGGTGCGCGCCGAGTCGCCGACGTCCCGGCAGGTGGGCATTACCTCGAGCCCGCCATCGTCGAGATGCCTGCGCAGACCGCGACCGTTCGCGAAGAAACCTTCGCGCCGATTTTGTACGTGCTCGGCTACGAGAGCTTGAGCGAGGCCATTGCGCTGCAGAATGACGTGCCGCAAGGACTCTCGTCCTGCATCTTCACGCGCGATCTGCGCGAGGCGGAGACTTTTTTGTCGGCTGCAGGCTCCGACTGCGGTATCGCCAACGTCAACATCGGACCCTCCGGCGCCGAGATCGGTGGGGCCTTCGGCGGCGAAAAAGACACGGGTGGCGGTCGCGAGAGCGGTTCCGATTCCTGGAAAGCCTACATGCGGCGCCAGACCGCAACCGTCAACTATTCCGACAAACTGCCGCTCGCACAGGGCGTGAGCTTCGAAATTTAGGCGCACGCGCGACGCAGGACACGCGCGATGCAGGAGATGACAGGCATGAGCTTCGAAAAAATCGCCGTTCTAGGTCTCGGCAAGGTCGGTCATCTCGCCGCCGAGTTGTTGCACGGCGCTGGCTTCAAGGTGACGGCGATCGATGCGCGGTCGATTTCCGAAAAGCCCTTCGCGACCCGTTGCATCGACGTGGCCGACCCCTCGGCGCTGCGTCAGGCGCTTGCCAGTCAGCAGGCAGTACTCTCGTGTCTGCCCTATGCACTCAACAAGGCGGTCGCGAGTGTGGCGCACGAGCTCGGCCTTCATTATTTTGATCTGACCGAAGACGTACCTACCACGCAGCACATCCGCACGCTCGCCGAAACCAGCAAAGGCGTGATGGCGCCGCAGTGCGGCTTGGCCCCGGGTTTCATCGGTATCGTGGGCGCGCACCTGGCGGCGGATTTCGCGCGCGTGCGCTCGATCCGTTTGCGCGTGGGTGCGCTGCCGCAGAATCCCACGGGCTTGCTCGGCTATGCCTTCAATTGGTCGCCCGAGGGGGTGGTCAATGAATACCTCAACGATTGCGAGGTCATCGAGGAGGGCGTGCGCAAAATGGTCACCGCCATGGAATGGATCGAGACGATCTACGTCGATGGCGTCCAACTCGAGGCCTTCACCACCTCCGGTGGGCTCGGCACCATGTGCGAGACCTTTGCGGGTCGAGTCGAGAATCTCGACTACAAGACGATGCGCTATCCGGGTCACGTGCAGTTGATGAACTTCTTTTTTCACGAGTTGCTGATGCGCGAGCGGCGCGAACTCGCGGGGCAAATCCTCGCGAACGCGAAGCCGCCGGTCGATGCCGACGTGGTCTACGTGCACGCCTCGGCCGAGGGCTGGGTGGACGGTCGTCTGCAGCGCAAAGAATTCGTCCGCGGCTACTATCCCATCGAGATCAATGGCAAGTCGCGAACGGCGATCGCCTGGACCACGTCGGCCTCGGTGGTCGCCGTCATCGAGATGGTGCGGGGCGGTGCTCTGCCGAAGCAGGGGTTTCTGAAGCAGGAGAACGTCCCGCTCGAGGCGTTTCTCGCTACGCGGACCGGAAGCCTCTATCGAGCCGAGCGCTCGCGCCACTGAGGCTTCTCACGCCAGCCGCGATGCTCGCTCCCGAGGCGCCCGGCAGATAAAGATATTCGCCCTGCAAGGCGGCCGCGAGTCGCCGTGCGCTACCTTGGCTCAAAAAATTCCGTTGGGTGTCGATGACGAGGCTGCGAATGCCCGCCGCCACGACGCCGTTCGCGATCAGTGCGAGTTCGGCATCGACCCCGGCGCGATCGGCGCGCAAGCCGACGTTGGCGCGGCCATCCGTCAGCAGTACCAACACGACGTTGGCCATGCCGCGGCGTTTGGCCTGTGCCGCCACCTCGAGTGCACGGACGAGCGTTGCCGCGAGCGGCGTACCGCCGCCCGTCGGCATTTGGTCGACGGCGCGACGCAGCAGTTCGACGCTGCTGGTGGGCGGTAGCAGCAGTTCGGCATCACGACCGCGAAAAGCCAGCAGCGCCACGCGATCGCGATTGACGTAGGCCTGCTCGAGCAGGGCGTGCACGGCGCCCTTGGCTTGACGCATGCGATTGAGGGCCATGCTGCCACTCGCGTCGACGGCGAACAGGAACAACGCGCCGGCTTTGCTGCGATAGCGCTTGATGCGCAGATCGTCGCGCCGAATCTCGACCCGTCGAGTGCGTTGCGGGCGCAGTCGCTGCCAACGAGCCGCGATGCGCAGCGTCGCGAGCACGTCGACTCGACCCGCAAAGGTCTCGCACATGGTG
>RGYP01000282.1 GCA_010031985.1 Gammaproteobacteria bacterium | reverse complement strand
AAAACCCGAGGGCGGTTTTTATCTTTGGGCGGACGTGAACGGGGACGACGAGCTCTTCACCCGCGAGCTCTTCGCCCGACAAAACGTGACCGTCGTGCCCGGCAGTTACCTCGCGCGCCGCGTCGAGGGGAAGAACCCCGGCGCCGGTCGGGTACGCATCTCGCTCGTGGCCAGCGTCGACGAATGCGTCGACGCCGCACGACGCATCGCCGATTTCATCGAAGGAAGATCCGCATGACCACCCGTTCGACCCAACAGCATCCGGCCTTGAAAACCCTGATCGAGAATGCTTTCGAAGAGCGCGCCGACATCAATCCGCGCAGCGTCTCGCGCGAGCTCAAAGTGGCGCTCGATGAAGCCCTCGATCTTCTCGACGCCGGCAAAGTCCGCGTCGCCGAGAAACAGGACGGGCAGTGGGTGGTCAACGACTGGCTCAAAAAAGCGGTCCTGCTCTACTTTCGCGCCTGGGACAACAAGCTCATCGAGGGCGGACACACCCGCTTCTTCGACAAGGTGCCGCTGAAATATGCGGCCATGGACGAAGCCACGATCCGCGCGAGCGGCGCGCGCGTGGTGCCCGATGCGGTGGTGCGCAAAGGCTCGTACATCGGACCGAACGTGGTGCTCATGCCCTCGTTCGTCAACATCGGGGCCTACGTCGACTCGGGCAGCATGGTCGACACTTGGGCCACGGTCGGCTCCTGTGCGCAGATCGGCAAGAACGTGCACCTCTCGGGGGGCGTCGGCATCGGCGGCGTACTCGAACCACTGCAGGCGGCGCCCACCATCATCGAAGATCACTGCTTCATCGGTGCTCGCTCGGAAATCGTCGAAGGCGTGATCGTCGAAGAAGGCGCCGTGATTTCCATGGGCGTCTACATCGGGCAAAGCACCCGCATCTACGATCGGGAGAGCGGACGAATCAGCTACGGACGAGTTCCCGCCGGTGCGGTCGTGGTGCCGGGGAGCCTGCCGGCGAAGGACGGCTCGCATTCGCTCTATGCCGCGGTGATCGTGAAGCGGGTCGATGCGCAAACCCGCGCCAAGACGTCCATCAACGAGTTGCTGCGCTCGACCGACTGAGGTCGTGATCAGAAGCTGGCCGAGACCGAGAACGAAAACTTCGACCCGAGATCGTGACGGTTGAAGAACACCTGGTTGCCGTCACGCGCCTGAAATTCCTTGTACTGGGTTCGCAACAGGTTTCGGGCTTCGAATTTGAACTCGAGGTCCTGACCGAATAGCTGCCAGCCCTGACGCGCCACGAAATCGACGCTCACGCCGGGCGACTCGTAGATGTCGGGCAAGCCCGCCGCACCGCGGCTGGTCACGCGATCGCTGGCGTAGGAAATCAGCAAGGTCTGCTGCGACAGCGTCTCGGAGTCTTCCATGCCGAGCTGCACGTTCACCAAATGTTCGGACTGACCCGTGAGCGGCGTACCGTCGATGAAAAAGTTCTTCGCTGGCTGGATGACCGTGCCGAACACGCTCGTGGTGTCCGCCGCGCCCACCTTGATCTTCGACTTCGACCACGTGTAGTTACCGATCAGCACCATCTTGCGCGAGGCAAAGAAATCCGCCTGCGACCACACGTCCATGTCGAAGTATTTCTGCGACTCTAGCTCGACGCCGTACAGGGACGCGGTCGGTGCGTTGGCGAAGCTCGTCACGGGGCTGTTGTCATTGAAGCCCGTGAAGGCCTCGATCGGGCGATCGATCTTTTTCCAGAACGCCGCCGCCGAGAGCCGCTGCTCCCGGGCGAAGTACCACTCCCAACGCAGCTCACCGTTGGTGAATTCGCTATCGACCAGCAGCGGGTTGCCGCGATACGCGCGGTTGCTCTCCGGATCGTAGTACGCCTGGAACATCAACTCGCGAAACTGCGGCCGAGCGATCGTCTTCGAGGCGTTGGCGCGTACCTGCATGTTGTCGCCGAACTTGTAGGTGACCGTCAGCGCCGGCAGCAGGTAGTCGTTCTCGAGATTGGTGCCAGCGCCCGAATTGCTGGCAGTCCTGAAGACCTGCACCGGGTTCACGCGCTGCTCGGCTTTTTCCATGCGCGCACCGACGTTGACCTCTAACCCTTCGACGATTTCCGCTTGCAACTGCGCATAGGCCGCATGTGTCTTCAGCGCGGCCGCGAACGCGGGGTCGGTTTCGGTCGACTCGATCAAGCCGATTTTGTAGTAGTCGATGATCGCTCCGCCGAGCAGATAATCGGGGCGCAACATGCCGACGCCGCTCTCGAAGCTCGACGGCGCGATGATCTGGAACTCGCGCCGCTCCGAGTCGCGTTCGGTCTTGCTGCCCTCGTAGCCGGCCGAGATCACCATGGTCGGCGACAAAGAATAGGTGAGGTCGAGCCCGTAGGAGAGCAGGTCCTCGCCGAGCTCCGAGAACACGATGCGGCCGTAGCCCGTTTGGCCGTTGTCGAGTCGGTTGACGAAATACGCACCGTACGGGCTCGTCGCGGCGTTCGAGCGGGAGTATCCGAGGCTCAGCTCGAACGGCGCGTTGCGCGAAGACTGCGCGTAGGCGACGCGTGCGTCGATCTTCAGCGGATCAAAGTTGAAACCGCCGCTCAACTGCGTGCTCCAGACCTCGCGCTCGTACCAGGCGGTGTCCTGCTCGCGAAAGTCGGCACCCGGACGCTGACTGTTTTGTCGCCCTTCGGCGAGGCTCGTGCGCTTGATGGTGTCGCGAACGATCAGGTTGGTGAACCGCAGGCGATTGCCCTCGCCATATTCGTAGTTCACGCCGAGCAAACCGTTGAAGACGATGCGATTCTCGGTCGCGACCCGACGGTAATCTTTGTCGATGATCGAGAGACTGGCGTTCGCCGCGCTCTGTTCGGTGTTGTCTTTCGTACGCCAGCCGTTGCTGTAACCGGCGGTTGCGACGAGGCCGAGTTCGCCATCGCCCACGACGTACGATGTACCACCGGTCACCGAACCCGAACCGTTCACGGGC
>RGYP01000281.1 GCA_010031985.1 Gammaproteobacteria bacterium | reverse complement strand
CTCGACGTCATGCACGGGCTCCCTTGAAGTTTCTGAGGGCGTTGATCAAAGCGGTGTTCTCGGCAGTCCTGCCGAGCGAGATGCGACACCAATCGGTCAGGGGCTCGAACGGTCTACCGACGTCGATGCCGCGATTTTTCATCTGTACGCGAAATTCCGCGATCGGCACACCGGTGCGAACGAACAGGAAATTGCCCTGTGAGTCGCTGCATTCCATGCCGAGCTCGCGGCAGGCTGCGGTCACTCGACGTCGATCGGCGATGATGTACTCGCGAGACTGGGCAATGAATTCGGTATCACCGAGACTCGCCGTCGCCGCCGCGAGACCGAGTACGTTGGGGCTGACCATTTCCAGAGCACGCAATTTTTTGATCAAATCGGGTCGGCCGATGGCATAACCGATCCGTAGCCCGGCAAGTCCGTGCACTTTGGAAAAGGTGCGCAACACCACGAGATTGGTGTCGCCGCGCGCGAGGTCGATCATGCTCTCGGTAACGCCGGGCTCGACCAGATCCATGTAGGCCTCATCCACCACCACGAGGGTGCGTGCAGCGAGCTCGAGACAGAGTTCGCGCAGCGCAGCGCCGGGCAGCACCGTGCCCGTCGGATTGTTCGGGTTGCAAAGATAAACCAGCCCGGTGCCCGCGGGCGTGGCTGCCGCGATGGCGGCTGCATCGTGACGTAGCGCTGCGTCGAGGGGCACGCGACGAATCGTCGCGCCTTGTTTTTCGGCAAAGCTCATGAGCTGAGCGAAGGTCGGCCACGCGCAGGTCACGGTACTGCGCGCGCCCCAGCCGAGCGCAAGCATATGCAGCAACTCACCGGAGCCCGAGCCGATGCAGACCCGCTCGCCAGGGACGTTTTCGCGTGCCGCGATCGCGGCGATGAGCCGCATGGCATAGTCGACACCGTAGCGACAACCATCGTCGAGGGCCGCCGCAACTGCTGCGCGCGCTTTCGGGCCGGGACCCCAGGGGTTTTCGTTGAAGCCGAGCCGCAACGGATAGCGCAGGGGTGTGGTGTCGTTGAAAGTCGCGGTGCCGGCGTTGGCCAGCCCAGCTGCGGGCAGCAGCCCCGCACCGAACGCCAGCTTCAAGGCCTGTCGACGATCTACGCGGGTCATGCATGTTCTCCCGGTGAAATGGAGGAGTTCGCGCCAGAGGCTCGTGCCAGAGGCTAGTGCATCGGTGGAGTCCTCGCCACCGCCTCATGCATACTGGCAGCCGACGGCTGGAGCGTAATCGCAATGTCGAGTCTGGGTGAAGGCAGGATCGTGGTGGGTACGGCGCGCGGCGAGCGCGGCGACGTCATCGATCTCGTGCGTCGCTGGTTCGACGCGACCACCGCCCGCGATCTCGGTACGGCCGCGAGTCTCATGTCATCTACCGTTCGCATCACCATCTCGGGCGGTCACCGTTTCAGCAGCCTCGCCGATTTCATTGCCTTTGGCACCACGCGTTATCGAGATCTGCGCAAGCAGTGCGACAGTTTCGAAGCCTGCGAGGCTGCGGGCGGCTTTGCCGTTTTCGTACGTGGTGAGATGAGCGGCAGCTGGCTCGACGGCACACCATTTTCACGTGTGCGCTGGTGCGATCGGTTTCTGGTGCAGAGTGGGCGTATCGTCGACCTCGAGACGTGGAGCGACCTCGCCGAAACTCGCCAGCAACTTTAGAGATTTCGCTGCGGATGTTGCCATGACAGATCAAAAACTCGATCGTTACGTTGCCTTGGCTTTGCAGGTCGATTGCGACGGCGTGCACCCCGATCGCGATCGTCAGAGTGCTGCCCGGCGCATGGCTAATTCCATCGCCCGCATCGAGCAGGCCATCGCCGGTGCCAAACGCTGGATCGGTGCCGATCTCAAGCTCGTCGTGTTGCCCGAATACATTCTCTCGGGTCCGCCTTGGGGCGAGACCATTCCAGAGTGGGCAGCCAAAGGCGCGATCGCCCCGGACGGCCCGGAGTACGCGGGCCTCGCAGCACTCGCGCAGAAGTACGGTGTTTTTTTGGCCGGCAACGGTTACGAGACCGACGCGCACTTTCCGGGTCTCTACTTCCAGGCCTGCTGGGTGTTCGATCCGTCCGGCAATCGTGTGCTGACCTACCGTCGACTGATCTCGATCTTCGCGCCGACGCCGCACGACGTCTGGGACAAGTATCTCGACATTTACGGTCTCGACGGCGTCTTCCCCGTGGCCGACACCGCGATCGGCAAGTTGGCGGCGATCGCTTCCGAAGAAATCCTCTATCCGGAAATCGCTCGTGCCCACGCGATCCGTGGCGCCGAGGTCTTCTTGCATTCGACCAGCGAAGTGGCGTCGCCCAATCTCACCATCAAACAAATCGCCCGTCGTGCCCGTGCGCTCGAAAATCTTGCTTACGTGGTATCGGCAAACACGGCTGCTTTGCTTGGCATCGACGTGCCGGTCGACTCGAGCAACGGTTACTCCGACATCATCGATTACCACGGCAACCAGATGGTGCTCGCGGGCGCTGGCAATACCTCGGTGGCCTCCAGCTTCCTCGATCTGGCAGGACTGCGCGCGTATCGCCGTCGACCCGCGATGGCCAACATGCTGTCGCGGCAAGCGCTCGAAATGTTCGCCGAATCTTTTGCGAACGCCGATTTGCGACGCCGTAATGGCTTACTGCAGGGCGACAAGTTGCTGATCCCCGATCGTGCCTACTTCCAGCAACGACAGGCCGATGCGATCGCGCGCATGGTCGAGCGCGGTATTCTTTGACCGCGAGCGACGGCATGAGCGCCGGCAACTGGACCCTGACGCGCATGCCAAAGAAAGCGGTACACGAAAGATATGGCCACGCGCGCGACGTGCTGCGCGTGGTCGACGCTCCGGCCGAGATGCCCGCCGCGGGTGAAGTGGTGGTACGCATGGAGGCCGCCGCCATGCACATCGCCGATCTGCGCACCATCGCCGGTGCCGACACCTTTCGTTATCCGCTGCCACGG
>RGYP01000029.1 GCA_010031985.1 Gammaproteobacteria bacterium | reverse complement strand
CTCGCACACGAGATCAAAAATCCGCTCGGCGGCGTGCGCGGCGCAGCACAACTGCTTGCTCGCCAACTGCCTGATCCGGAGCTGCGCGAATACACGAGCGTGATCATCAACGAAGCCGATCGGCTGACTGCGCTGGTCGACATCATGACGAGCCCGGCGCGACCACCGCAGAAAATAACGCTCAACGTGCACGAGGTCTGCGAGCACGTGCACCGGCTGCTCGCTGCCGAAGCCCCCGCGGACGTACTCGTCGAGCGCGACTACGACCCGAGCATTCCCGACGGCAGTTTCGATCGCAATCAACTCGTGCAAGCGCTGCTGAACCTCGCTCGCAATGCTTTGCAGGCGGTGGGTGCGAAGGGCTGCATCGTGTTGCGTACGCGCGTCGTCACGCAGGCCCACATCGGTGCAGTGCGACATCGACTCGCCGTGCGCATCGACGTTCTGGACGATGGCCCGGGCGTTCCCGAAGAAATCCGTGGCACTCTTTTTTATCCGCTCGTGACGGCGCGCCCCAACGGTACCGGACTCGGTCTCGCGGTAGCGCAGGAACTCGCCAATCGCAACGGCGGCTTGATCGAGTTTCAGAGCGAGCCGGGAAATACGGTGTTTTCTTTGGTGCTGCCGCTTGCTCTGGCAGAGGGTGTCCCATGAGTGCTCGACCGTTGCGTGTCTGGTTGGTAGACGATGACGCGTCGATACGTTGGGTGCTCGAAAAGGCCCTGAAAAGCGGCGGCATGTTGCCAAAAGTATTCGACGCGGCCGAGCCTGCGCTCGAGGCTCTACGCGGCGATGCGCCCGACGTGCTGCTGACCGACATCCGCATGCCCGGAATCTCCGGGCTCGAATTGGTGCGCAAGATCCAGAGCACGCGTCCGCAGTTGCCGATCATCGTGATGACGGCCCATGCCGATCTCGACAATGCGGTGTCGGCGTACGAAAGCGGGGCTTTCGAATATCTGCCCAAGCCTTTCGACATTGATCAGGTCATCGAACTCGTCAAGCGGGCAGCACAGAGCGGGCAGCGCAATACCGCCGATCGCAGTGCAGATGGACGCGTGCCGGAACTTCTCGGCAAGGCTCCGGCGATGCAGCAAGTATTCCGCGCCATCGGTCGGCTGTCGCGCTCGGCGGTGACGGTGTTGATCACCGGTGAATCGGGTACGGGCAAAGAATTGGTTGCGAGAGCGCTGCATGGGCATAGCCCACGGGCGGCAAAGCCTTTCATCGCGCTCAACACCTCGGCGATACCCTCGGAATTGCTCGAATCCGAGTTGTTCGGTCATGAAAAAGGCGCCTTCACCGGCGCCGACGCTTTGCGTCGCGGCCGCTTCGAGCAAGCGGACGGCGGTACGCTCTTTCTCGACGAGATCGGCGACATGTCGACGCCCTTGCAGACCCGGTTGCTGCGCGTGCTCGCCGAGGGCGAGTTTTATCGAGTCGGCGGGCAGACGCCGATCCGCGTCGACGTGCGGGTGATCGCGGCCACGCATCAAAATCTCGAGGATCGCGTCGCGCGCGGCCTGTTCCGCGAAGATCTCTTTCACCGACTCAACGTGATTCGCATGGAACTGCCGCCGCTGCGTGCGCGTCGCGAAGACGTGGGTGATCTGCTCGATCACTACCTACGCATCGCCGCCACCGAACTCGGCGTCGAACCAAAAACCCTCGCCGCCGATGCGCGGGCTGCACTCGAAGCCTACGGCTGGCCGGGCAACGTGCGCGAGCTCGTCAATCTTTGTCGGCGCTTGAGTGTGCTCGCCGCCGGCAGTGAAGTGCACGTCGACGATCTGCCTGCGGAGATCGCCGGCGCCACACTGTCCCGTGCGGGCGGTGATGGCTGGACGTCACTGCTTGCGCGTTGGGCCGAGTCCGAGTCGCAGCGCGGCGGTGCACCGCCCTTGCTGGACGTCGCACTGCCGGAATTCGAACGCGCACTCATTCGGGTGGCCCTGAACCACACCGGCGGACATCGCCAGGATGCAGCAAAGCTTCTCGGCTGGGGACGAAATACTTTGACCCGCAAGCTGAAGGAGCTCGGCATGGAAGACGGCGACGTCGACGATGCGCCGAGCGACGCAGCGGCTTGAGCGTCGATACGCACCGCAAAATCGTTTGAGTGGTCCGAAGCAGATTATTTCCGCGCCAGGAATATCGTCGCCAGTGGCGGGATTCTCAGCACGATCGAGAAGCTTTTTCCATGAGCCGCTTTTTTCTCGGCGCGAGCGAGACCCAACGGTGTCCCGATGTTGCTGCCGCCGTAATACCGTGAATCGGTATTGAGGCACTCTTCGTAGGTGCCGGCAGCAGGAACCCCGACTCGATATCCTTCACGAGCGACCGGGGTAAAGTTGCAGATCACGATCATGATGGAGTCTATGCCCGAGCCTCGGCGCGAGAATGCGATGAGCGAGTGTTTGTGGTTGTCGACGTCGAGCCATTCGAAGCCCGCTCTGTCGTGATCGAGTTGGTGCAAAGCAGCTGAGTTGCGCAAGAGATTGTTGAGATCGCGGGTCAAGCGCTGAATGCCGAGGTGTGCCTCATCACCGAGTAGTTGCCATTCGAGCTCGGTGGCGTGGTTCCATTCGCTCTGCTGCCCGAACTCGCTGCCCATGAAAAGCAGTTTTTTTCCCGGGTGGGCGAACATGAAACCGAGATAGGCGCGCAGGTTGGCGAATCTCTGCTGACGAGTGCCGGGCATTCGTCCGAGTAGCGAGCCTTTCCCGTGTACGACCTCATCGTGGGAGATCGGCAGAATGAAGTTCTCGCTGTGAGCGTAAGAGATATGGAAGGTCAGTTCACGGTGATGATGCCGCCGGTGTATCGGCTCGCGGCTGATGTATCGCAAGGTATCGTTCATCCATCCCATGTTCCACTTGTAGTGAAAGCCCAGTCCGCCCAGGTAGGTCGGATGAGATACCTGCGGAAACGCCGTCGATTCTTCGGCGATGACGATGGCGCCCGGACGGTGCTTGCCCACCATTTCGTTGAGCTGCCTCAGGAAAGTGATGGCTTCCAGGTTTTCCCGCCCGCCGAGCTTGTTCGGCAGCCATTCGTTGTGGCGCCGACTGTAATCTCGATAAAGCATCGAGGCGACGGCATCGACGCGAAGACCATCCACGTTGAACGATTCGAGCCAATGAAGGGCACTACCCAACAAAAAATTGATTACCTGCGGCCGACCGAAGTCGTAGATCAGCGTATTCCAGTCGGGATGCTTTCCCTCCCGAGGGTCGGCATATTCGTAGAGCGCGTCGCCATCGAAACGTGCAAGGCCATGCGCGTCAGCCGGAAAATGCGCGGGAACCCAGTCGACGATCACGCCGATACCGGCCACATGACAGGCCTCGACAAAGCGTCGAAAGTCCTCGGGACGTCCATGCCGTGAAGTGACGGCATAAAGCCCGGTGGGTTGATAACCCCAGGACTCATCCAGCGGATATTCGCTCAGTGGCAGCAGTTCGATATGCGTGAACCCCATGTCGACGACATGGGGAATGAGCGTCTCGATCAGTTCGTCCCAATCGGCGAAGCGCCGACCCGGCTTTCTGGAATATTTCCACGAGCTGGCGTGAACTTCATAGATGCTGATCGGAGCATCGAAGTGATTTCTTCTTTGACTCCGAGGATCAATTTCAGTCGGCAACAAAGACTTGCTGACGATGCTGGCATTGGAAGGACGAAGTTCCACCCTTCGGGCGAACGGATCGCTCTTCTGAGTGGTCCGTCGAGCGCGTCGATCTTTGATCGCGAACTTGTACAGCGTGCCGTCGCCGACACCCGGAATGAACAGCTCCCAGATCCCGCTCGAACCGCGAGACCGCATCGGGTGCCGGCGTTCGTCCCAGAAATTGAAGTCACTTACGACACTGACGCTCGCGGCATGCGGCGCCCACACGGCAAAGCGAGTTCCTGAAACGCCACCGCTATCAATGAGCTGTGCCCCAAGCACGTCGTGTGGGCGCAGCAAGGTGCCTTCTGCAAAAAGCCAGAGGTCGTATTCCGAGATGCTTGGTGGGTGGCGGTAAGGGTCGTCGAAAGTCCAGGTATTGCCGTCCGTCCACGTCGCTCGCAGCCGATAGTCGGTGAGTTCACCTGCGACGGAGATCTGGAACCCACCCTCTGCAGCCAACTTTTTGAAAACGCCAGTCGATCGCTTGCCATCTGCCGAGAGCAATTCCAGTGATCGCGCGTCGGGCTGAAAGACCCTGATGATCGTGCGGCCTTGCTTGGTTGCATGGGGACCGCGGCCGGCGGCGGCTAGAACGATATCGTGCTGTTCGGGCACGGTGTGCTAGCGATGAGGCGAAATACGCCAGATTTTGCGGGCGTAGTCCAGGATCGCGCGGTCGGACGAGAAGAAGCCCATGCCCGCGACATTCGAGATCGCCGCGGCCGTCCAGCGTTCCGGTTGTCTGAAGCGTTCATCTGCTCGTTGTTGCGCTTCGCGGTAACTTGCGTAATCGGCGATCAAAAAATAGCGATCACCACCCCCCAGTAACCCGTCGATGAGGCCGCGATAACGCGCAGGCTCTTCCGGCGAGAAGCGACCGCCCGCGATCGCCTCGAGTACGGCCGACAAACCGGGAACCTTGCCGACGATGTCCTCGGGCCGATAAGCATTCGATCTCATGCTCGCGATTTCGTCGCTACGCAAACCGAAAGTAATCATGTTCTCGTCACCAACCCGTTCGCGCATCTCGATAGTGGCACCGTCCAGGGTACCGATCGTCAGCGCTCCATTGAGCGCAAACTTCATGTTGCTGGTTCCCGACGCTTCGGTGCCTGCCGTCGATATCTGTTCCGACAGGTCCGCAGCCGGAATGATCATCTCTGCCAACGATACGCTGTAGTTGGGTAAAAAAACGACTTTCAACCGGTCGGCGATGATCGGATCGTTGTTGATGATCGCAGCAACATCGTTGATCAGTCGGATAATCTGCTTGGCGGCGTGGTAAGACGATGCAGCCTTGCCCGCGAAAACGACGGTACGGGGAACCCAGTCGGTCGTCGGATTCGCCAGGATGTCGTGATAGCGCGCGACGACGTGCAGTACGTTGAGAAGTTGTCGCTTGTATTCGTGAAAGCGCTTTATCTGCACGTCGAAGAGACTGTCCGGATCGGGTCTGATCGCGGTCGAGCGGTGAATCAAATCACATAGGCGCCGCTTGTTCGCCATTTTGACGGCGTGGAACTCGCTCCTGAAAATTTCATCATTGACGTGTTCCTTCAGCAGCTCGAGTCGATCGGGGTTGGTGCGCCAGAGCCGACCGATTCTCATATCGAATAGTCGCGCGAGTCCGGGGTTCGCTTGCGACAGCCAGCGCCGGATCGAGACGCCGTTGGTGACGTTGGTAAAGCGCTCTGGCCACAGGTCGGCGAAATCCCGGAACAGATGGTCCACCATGAGATTGGAGTGGAGAGCCGAGACACCATTGATGGTGTGGCTACCGACCACCGCCAGATGTGCCATGCGGATCTTGCGCTCGTCGTGAGTCGTGTCGGCCTCGATGATCGCCATTCTGGCGCGGCGTTCGAGATCGTGCGGGTGGCGAGTCGCCACCGCCGACAAAAACTCTTCGTTCACTCGCTTGATGATGTCGAGGTGCCGCGGCAGGACGTGTCCGACGAGGCCGGTACTCCAGGTTTCGAGCGCCTCGGGCATCAGCGTGTGGTTCGTGTACGAGAAGACCGCTTGGGTGGTGCGCCAAGCTGTATCCCAGTCCATCGAATGCAAGTCGACCAGAACCCGCATCAGCTCGGCGATCGCGAGCGCCGGGTGGGTGTCGTTGAGGTGAATCGCCACGTGCTCGGCGAGGTTGGCGAGCGAAGAATGTTCTTCGAGATGCGTACGGACGATATCGGTTATCGAAGCGCAGACGAAGAAGTATTCCTGGCGTAATCTCAGTTCACGACCCGCTGCGGTACTGTCGTTGGGGTAGAGAATCCAGGACAGCGCGTCGTCCCGCCCTTTCACCGCAGCGGCAGAACTGAAATCACCGCTATTGAATAGGGGCATCTCCAAAGGGGGTATGGCACGCGCTTCCCACAGGCGCAGCACGCCCACGCGCTCAGTCGCATGGCCGGGGATGAATACATCGTGCGCGCGTGCACTCACACTACGCTCGGGATGCCAAGTCGTCTTGCCCTCTTCGTGACGTTCAACTTGACCGCCGTGACCCACGATAACGTCCCGATCTGCTCGCCTCAGCTCCCAAGGCGAACCCTCTACCAGCCAGTCGTCCGGCATCTCCTGTTGCGAGCCGTTCTCGATGCGTTGCTGGAACATGCCAAACTGGTAGCGGATGCCGTAGCCGTACGCAGGAATATCCTCGGCGGCCATCGAATCGAGAAAACAGGCTGCAAGTCTGCCTAATCCCCCGTTCCCGAGCCCTGCATCGGCTTCGGCTTCTTGCAATTGCTCGATGTTTCGACCGCGTAAGGCGAGGGACTCCAGAATTTGTGATCGGAGATCCAGGGCTTCGATGGCGTTGGTTAGCGACCGTCCGACCAAAAACTCCATCGACAAGTAATGAACGCGGCGTGCCCGGTTGGCACGATCACGCATTTGCGTGCGCAGCGCACGGGCCGACAACTCGTCGCGCAGCAGGCGCGCGATAGCGGCCATCCGTTGGCCATCGGTGGCTTCGGCGGGAGGGACGTTGAATTCGCCGATCAAACGATCTTCAATGATTTTGCAGAGCGGCGTCATCCGGACACCCGCTCGCACCCGACGGCATCAGTGTTCACTTGTGTAGCGGGCTTGATCCACATCGGTTCCATGGAAATCGTCCCGCAACCATCGTCCCGCCGCGGTAATGGTGCAAGCTTCAGGCGTGCCGGACCGGTGCGTGAATCGGTGAGTCGGGAGTCGTCAGCCCTAACTTAGCATCACCCGCGCGAGTTCGCACGTCTGTGATTGAATTTTGGCGGGAAATTGTTTGATCAGATGGTCGCCGACCTTGGATGCGATATCGATTTTGTTGACATGGGCGCTGATATCGTCCCGTGACAGGTCTCGCGATAACTGGTAGGAAAGCGGCGATTGCCGGATACCGAACTCGATGCCGGCCATCGAACCCGTTACCAAAACATCTTGAGCAGTCGGGAATCGTGCTGAGGCGTCGGCCATCGACCGCTCTTTCAAGAGAGCGGGGACGAACGTGCAAAGTCCCGTGCCATCGGCCGACTCTATCAGCGCGATCGCGAGCAATTTCGCGTTCATGACGTCGGCAACGATCTCGAGGTTATGTGCCGCCACACTCAGTCTGTGTCGATGGTCTGACAGAACGGGTTCGCCATCGTATTCCTTGAAAATCATTGCTGCGGAGAGCGATGCCAGAAATCGAGCCATCTTCTGCAGTGCCTGACGATAGTGCATGACGCTGATCGATTGGTGACTTCGCAGCTCGCTCGACGACTCGAATACGAGGTTCCAGGTGTCTTGAAGAAACGTCACCACGTCGTATTCACCGAAACTGCGCACATCACGATTGGCGATGCGAATGGCCCGTCGAACGTGGGATCGCATATCTGGCTCATCGATTCTGATTTGGTAACGACTGCCGATATCCCGCAGGGCTGCAAGGTACGAGTCCACTATCAGATGCGGGTCCTTGCGGAACGGTACCGTGGCCTCGATCCCCAACGCCATGGCTGCCAAATGTTCCACGTCAAGCAAGTCGCTCATCGCCTTGCAGGCAATCAGAGCGCTCAGAAATTCGTTTTTTCCTCCGAACGGTGACAAGGTTTGCGTATCGGAAAAACCGAAGCAACGTTTGACGATGTCGAACACCGGATCGCGTAGTGCGTCCTCGGAGTCGATCAACGTGAATTCGCCTCGCGTGCCGCGACTTACCAAGCCGGCGAGATACTGCTCGCAATGGGGAGGCAAACCGCCATCGACATCCGCTTGCACCACGTCGTGGAATAGACCAATGACCCCTTCAACCGGGTCGTTCGATTCGGCCACCATCAAGGCGTGCGCGAGGTCATGGTAGTGACGGTTCGGCAGCGTCATCGAACGGTCGACCAGTTCGACGAGAGTGTTCAGGCGAGCAGGACTGCACCCCGGCGCTAGATGGCCGAGTGCCCATCGCAGCGACGAGCGGCAGGACAGTGGCTCGGTCACTTTTCTTTCATTACCCAAACGCCATTCCACTCGCCGACCGGAGGATGCGTCTCGAGATAATCACATCGATCGATGTAGGTCTGCGACAACCCGTCTTTCGGGTTGAGCTTGAGACACAGTTCGAAGCCCGCACGCGCTCGCTGCCAGTGACCGGCTCGATACGCTTGCATGGCATCTCCAAAACGAGTCATCACGTCAACCATGTTCGGAAACGTGTCATTGTCGTGGTAGTCCAAAATTTCGTAAACCCGTACCGGCTGGGTTTTGCCTTTGACGACGACGAGATCGATATCCCGGTGCCGATAGGTACCCCTCAACTTCAAGATGGTCGACTCACTGGCGAGAATATGGGCCGAATAGGCCTTGCAGGCGCTTTCGAGTCGCGAGGCAAGATTCACGCCGTCACCAATCACCGTGTAGTCCATCCGCCGCGGCGAGCCGATGTTGCCGGAGACGACCGTATCGGTATTCAAGCCGATACCCATGTCGACGGTCTTGAGCCCCTTCTCGCGGCGAACTGCGTTCCAATCCCACATTTCTCGAATCATGGAGATTGCTGCTTTGACCGCGCGGTCCGGGTCGTCTTCGTGCGCGGCCGGCAAGCCGAAGCAAGCCATGATCGCATCGCCAATGAACTTGTCGAGCATGCCGCCCTGCCGATTGATGCACTCGACCATCAGAGTGAAATACTCGTTCAGGAACGAAACGGTCCCCTGCGCTCCGTACTCCTCGGTGATCGTCGTGAAACCGCGAACGTCCGTGAACATGATCGTGGCTTCCTTGTTGGCGCCACCGAGTAAATCGGAACCACCGCCTTCCAGCATCTGCGCGGCGATGGTTGGGTCCATGTAACGTGACATCGTCGACTTCATGCGCTTCTCCGCGCTGATGTCCTCGAACATGAGCATCGCACCGAGTTCTTTCTCGTGATCGGCAGCGCGCAGCGGCATGACGCTCACGTTCACCGATTTCTCCGTTCCGCCGAGCATGAACTGGATATCCGGAAAGTAGCCACTCTCGCCGGTTTCTTTGGCCGAGGATATGCTCTCGTTGAGCCACTGGCTGTTTTCGCCGAGCAGCTCGGCGAGCGGCTTGCCGACGAATGCAGTTGCCTTGCCGTTCCATATTTTCAAAGCGGCTGAATTGCAGGTCACGATCTTGCTGCCGGCATCGAGCGTGATCACGCCGTTCGACATGCTTTGCAGGATGCTTTCGTTGTAGCTTTTCACGCGCTGAACGTCGTCGAACAGCTTGGAGTTCTCGAGAGCGATGGCAACCTGGCCCGTGAAAGCCTTCAGGCGCTGCTCGTCTTCCTGGGTGAAGACGCCGAGCTGTTTGTTGAGAACCTGCGTGACACCGATGATGACACCGTGCTTGTTCAGTATCGGCACACACAGAATCGAGCGCGTGAAAAACCCCGTCTGTCTGTCGAAGGACGGATTGAACCGCAGGTCGGCGTACGCATGGGGGATGTTGAGCGATTTGCCCTCGGTGAAGACTTCGCCGGCAATGCCGAGGTGCGACGGAAAGCGTATTTCCGCAATTTCGCTACCTGCCGAGACTCGGGAAAAGAGCGTTTTCGTGGTCGAGTCGTACATGAAGATGGTTGCGCGTTCGGCGTTCAACATCTTGGTCGTTTCCGCGACCACTCGCTGCAACAATCGAGAGAGATCGAATTCCTGACTGATCTCGGAGACCAGACCGATGAACTTCATTTCCTTTTGACGAAGTTTCTCGGTGCGCTCGACGAAGTGCAGACTGCTCAGAGCAACGGCTGCCTGTGCCGTCATGTCCTGCAGCAATTCGAGGTCATCATCGGAGAATGAACCGTGGGTTTTGTTCAGGCACTGCATGACACCGATGATTTCGCCAGAGGCCAGGCGTATGGGCACGCAGATGATGTTCCGGGTCTTGTACCCGGTCCAATCGTCGACCTGTCGGTTGAATCTGGGGTCCGCGTAAGGATCGTGAGTGATGACGGACTCGCCGGTCTGGAAGACGTGGCCAGCGAAGCCGGAATTGTTGAGTATGCGGATTTCTCGGATCAAATCGCCTTGGGCGACTCGCGAATACAGTTCACCCGTTTCCGCATCGTTCAAAAAAAGCGTACCGCGGTCACAGCCGAGTGTTCGGGCAGTGATATCGACCAGAGCATGCAGAACGCCCACGAGATCGTTGGCGGCCGCGCAACGCGCCGAGACTTCGAGCAGGGTTTGTGCGCGACGCAGGGCAAGCGATTTGGAAAGTTTCTTCTTGCCCGAGGGTTTGCGTTTCTTCGATTCGATGTTCACTTGCGTTTTTCCAGTTCGAGTCGCAGCAATTTGATCTGCTCCACCAAAAAGTTCCGATCCAGCGCAAAGGCGGATTCCTGACGCGTCATGGCCGCTTGATGTTCGATACGCAAGGTATCCATCTCGACGCGCAGAGAATCGATGGTGTCACGCAGCTGCTTTGCCTCGTTTGCGCCGCGTGCTTTTTCGGCTTGGGTTTCCACCCGTCCTCGCACGGCGGTGTCTTCGAGATTCCGTCGAAGACTGTCGATGGTCTTGTGAAGTTCGGCAATCCGATTAGCGAACGTCGCTTCGGTCGCTTGAACGTTGGCACGCCCGGCGACGACAGCGTTTTCGAGTTCGGCGCGCAAGTTCGCGATCGTATCTTGCAGCTGCAGGTGGGTGGCACGCAGCGTCGTCAACTCTGCATTCACCGCCTCGACGGATAGCGTCGACATCGATTGCATATCAGCTGATCTACCCTTGCAGTTCGCGATATACCCGCAGGTATTCGCGGGCGGAATTTTCCCAACCGAAGTCCTGCCCCATCGCAGTTCGCATCATGTGCTGCCAACGCGCCTGATCGCGGTATACGTAGGCGACGTGTTGAACGACATCCGACAGCGAGGTGAAGTGCTCGTCGAAGATGAACCCCGTTTGGGGGTCCACGGTATCGGCCAAGCCACCGACGGACTGAACTACCGGCAGAGTTCCGTAACGCTTGGCGTAAAGCTGCGTCAGCCCACAGGGTTCGTGTCGGGAGGGCATCAGCAGAGTGTCGCCACCGGCCAGCGACAGGTGGGCGAGTGGTTCCGAGTATCCGACATGAACACCGATCTGCCGCGGGAAGCGTTGCTGGAGTTGTCGGAACTGCCACTCCAGATGCGCATCTCCGCTGCCAATCACCACCAGTTGAGCGCCCGACGACACGATCGTCTCGGCCGCATCGACCACGAGATCGAGGCCCTTCTGCCAATTCAGGCGGCTGATGACGGTGAAGATCGGACTCCCCGCATTCTCGGCCAAAGAAAAATGTTGACGGAGACGTGCTTGGCATGCGGTTTTTCCGGCCAGGCTTTGCGAGTCATAGGCACCCGGCAGATGAGGGTCGTGACGCGGGTCCCAGGTTCGATAATCCACGCCGTTGAGAATGCCGAGTAGACGATCGCTACGCGATCTGACGACCCCATCGAGCCCGCCACCGAACCTGCCATGGGTGATTTCTTCGGCGTACGTCGGGCTCACGGTGGTTACTCGATGAGCAAGCAGCATTCCGGCCTTCAGAAAGCACAGGTCACCAAAGAATTCCAGCGGTCCGTAAGGAGCAGCCAGCCAATGGGGAAGTCCGAGCCTGCCATAGTCGTGTGGCGGGAAACGACCGGAA
>RGYP01000280.1 GCA_010031985.1 Gammaproteobacteria bacterium | reverse complement strand
CACGCTGGCCTCGCCTGCCCCGCCCGATTTGTGATCGGTCTTGAGCAGATGCACCTCGATGCGCGGCGTTTGATCGATGCGCAGGATCGGCGCGGTGTGAAAGTTGTCCTCGACGGCCGCGCCGTTGGCAAAGTGGATTTGTCCGTCGATGGCGGCGGACAGCCCCCAGATCACGCCGCCTTCGACCTGCGCCTCGACGTTGTGCGGATCGATCATCATGCCGCAGTCGAAAACGGCGACGATGCGCTCGATCTTGACCTTGCGATTTTTAACCGAGACCTCGACCACCTCCGCGCAATACGAGTCATAGCCGAGAGCGAGTGCGATCCCGCGACCTCGGCCTTGGGGTAGTTTCTTCCCCCAGCCCGCGAGCTCCGCGGCCTTGCGCAGCACGGCGGTTGCGCGTGCGTCGTTGGCACACATCTCGAGTCGAAACTCGAGTGGATCGCGTTTGCTGGCGAACGCCACGTCGTCGATCGCGCTCTCGGAGAAAAAACAGTTCATCGATTGCGATACCGACCGCCACGTGCCGACCGGCACGGGCTCCGGCGTCTCGACGTAGTCGATGTATTTGTTCGGAAAGCGATAGTGGTCGTTGATCAACCAACCGGCGGCGAACGGATCCGCCATGCCGGGCACCGCAGGCGGCCTTGGTATTTCCACATGCTGATGCCGGTCGTGCGACTGTGCATGGCGACCAGCTTGCCCTCGGCATCGAGCCCGGCGCGGGTGCGCACGAGATGCGCGGGTCGGAACCGATCGTGACGAAAATCCTGCTCGCGCGTCCAGGTGAGTTTGACGGGCGTTCCCGGTCGACTCGCCGCGACGCCCTTGGCGATCTGCACCGCTTGGCGCACGAAATCGACTTCCCATTTGCGACCGAAGCCGCCACCCAAAAAAGTGACGTGCAGCTTGCAGCGCTCGCGCGGCAGCCCCGTGACCTGCGCCATCATGTCGCGCGTGCGATCGGGCTGCTGCGTCGGCGCCCAGACCTCGGCCTCGTCCGCGCGAACCACCGCCGTGGCGCAGAGCGGCTCGAGGGCGGCATGCGCGAGAAACGGCACTTCGTATTCCCACTCGAGGCGGCGCGCGGCCCCCGCGAGTGCGCTCAGCGTCGCCGCTTTGTCGAACGCCGGAAAGCCCGGCATCGGGCGCCCCGCCAACGCCTTCGCATCATCATCGAGCGCGCTACGTAATCGCGCACGCATGCCATCCGTGTCGACGTTCTGCGCCGGAGCATCGTCAAAAGTCGCATTGAGCGCTTCGGCTGCACGGCGTGCGTTCCAGGTCGAGTTGGCAACCAGCGCCACGCCGTCTGGCACCACGAAGGCATCGATGACACCGGGCAGCGACAGCGCGGCATCGCGATCGAAGCCCACGACTTTCGAGGCGACGGTCGGTGAGCGCCGCAACGCAGCGTGAAGCATGCCGGGCAAGGTCACGTCGATTCCGAAGACGAGACTGCCATCGACTTTGGCCGGGGTATCTTTACGTTTCGTCGAACGGCCGATCAGGGTGAAATCTTTGGGATCTTTGAGGAGCGGGGCACTCGGGATCGGCATCGCAGCGGCTGCTGCGGCCAAGTCGCCGTAGCTCGCGGAGCGCCCACTTTCGGTATGGGTGACTCGCGAGGCGGATGCGCGACACTCGCTCACAGCGACCGCCCAACGTTGCGCGGCGGCGGCAATCAGCATGTCGCGCGCGCTCGCCCCGGCGGTTCGCAGCAGGCCGTAATAGATGGTGGTCGACTCGCTGTTCGCCGTGCGATGACGCTTGGTGATCGGGTTGACGAACGCGTCGTCGGCGCTCGGCATGCGCACGCGAACGTCTTCCCAGCGAGCCTCCAATTCTTCGGCCAGAATCTTTGGCAGCCCATCGTGAATACCCTGCCCCATTTCCGATTGCGGGCAAGTGATGTGGATGATCCCGTCGGCATCGATTTCGAGATAGGCGTTGAAGCGGCCGATCGTGGCGGCAAAGGCCTGTTCCGGCAACGACGCTCCCAGCCAGAATCCGCCGGCGAGCGTGCCGCCAACCACCAAAAACTCACGACGTTTCATGATTTGCCCACCTGAGAGTGCATCCATTGCTCGGCGCGCGCGCGATCGATGACGTCGGCGTAGCGCCGACCCACGTCACGCAAGGTGTCGTCGTGCGGGCCTTGCTCGGCATCGCCGCAGCAGTCCGCGACCACCTGCACGCGTAGCCCGTATGAGAACGCATCGACGATGGTCGCGCGCACGCAGCCACTCGTGGTGCAGCCGGTGACGAACACGGTATCGATACCCTCGCGAACGATCCAGGTGATGAGCGGTGTTTGAAAAAACATCGACGGCGCGTTCTTGCAGTAGGTGAAGTCGCTCGGATCGTGGATCTTGGGATCCATCGCCGTACAGTCGTGGCCATAGAAGAATTCGCGGCGGACGGCGGCGACCTTCCAGAGCGGCATGTCTTTGGTGCTGCAGTAGGCTGTGTAGCACGCGGCGACCGGCAGGCCGGCGGCACGCGCCGTCTTCAATAACGCCGCCGTGTTGTCGCGAGCGCGGTGCAGTCGTTCGAGACCACCGAGTTCGAACCTCGGGTCGGTGAATGCCAACTGCCAATCGACTACGAGCACCCCGGCCTTGCGACCGAAGCCGACCGTACTCGACGAATATCCCACATCGACGTAGGTGTCCGACATCTGCTGCATCACCCCATCATGCTTGAAACGGACTCAAAAAAAAGTCCCCGCGCCTCGCGGTGCGGGGACTTCCGTTGTACCGGACAGAGTGCGGTCTCAGGCCGCCTTGGTCCCCTTCTTCTTGGCCATGGCTTCGGCAGCCACTGCAGCCCACTTGGTGAAGCGCGGCTGGCCCGGCGGATCAAAGCCCGTCTCGGCCTTGCAACGCCCCTTGAGCTCCTCGATCGACTCGAAGCCGCGATCGAAGATTTTCTTCGGTCCGCGAACTGCGCGCATCTTCGCACGCAGCGCCTCGGTAGCGGCTTCGTCGAC
>RGYP01000279.1 GCA_010031985.1 Gammaproteobacteria bacterium | reverse complement strand
AGCCTTGGTTGGACGAGCGCTTCATCGCCGAGCTCGGTGGTCGACGCGAGATGTCCGAATATCTCGCCACCGCTGGCCTCGACTATCGCATGAGCACCGAGAAGGCCTATTCCACCGATTCCAACCTGCTCGGCGCAACGCACGAAGCCAAAGATCTCGAGTTTTTGAATCGTGGCATCGGCATCGTGCAGCCGATCATGGGGGTCGCCTTCTGGCGTGACGAGGTCGCGATCGCTCGCGAGACGGTCAGCGTCCGTTTCGAGGCCGGCCGCCCGACGGCGCTCAACGGTCAAAGTTTTGCCGATGAGCTCGCGCTGTTCGAAGAGGCCAATCGCATCGGTGGCCGGCATGGGCTCGGCATGAGCGATCAGATCGAGAACCGCATCATCGAAGCCAAGAGCCGCGGCATTTACGAGGCGCCGGGGATGGCGCTGCTGTTCATCGCCTACGAGAGACTGCTGACCGCTATCCACAACGAAGACACCATCGAGCAATACCGCAACAACGGGCGGCGCATCGGTCGCTTGCTGTACCAAGGTCGTTGGTTCGATCCGCAATGTCTGATGTTGCGCGAGAGTGCGCAGCGCTGGGTCGCACGTGCGGTGACGGGTGAGGTGACGCTGGAGCTGCGTCGCGGCAATGATTGGTCGATCCTCGACACGCAGGGACCGCAACTCAGCTATCACCCCGAGCGCCTGACCATGGAAAAAGGCGAGGGCATGTTCACGCCGGCCGATCGCATCGGTCAGCTGACGCTGCGCAACATGGACATCGCCGACACGCGCGAGAAGTTGCAAGTGTATGGCGAGACCGGCTTGCTCGAGCGCGACGGCCCGCCGCGCCTGCGTTGAACATCGGCTGCGTTCAGAGACGCAGCGCTTCGGCCAATCTTCGCTGCAACGCGGGTGCCGACAGCCCGACGAGGTCGCGCGGCAACTCGCGAATTCCAGAGAGCGGGGCAAGGCACCCGGTTCGCTCAGTTCGAATATTTTGGCCTGCCGTGAGTCGGCGACGAATACGGTGACGCCCGTGGCGGAAAAATTATCCATCAAAGTCATCCATCATCGATGAGGAGTTGCTGCTGACCGATGTGTCATGGTCCCGCAGTCGTCATCGATCCTTGGCGCGGTGGCGCACCTTCGGCTCGGTCGTCCTCGGCCGTCCCCGGTCGGACCGCCGTCGCGAGTCAGCTACGCGCGAACCTCGAAGGCACGCGCAGCTTGCCTTCACGCTCGAACTTGGCGGCGATACGCAGCAGGCGATCTTCCGCATAACGCGGTGCCACCACGGTCATGCCCACGGGCATTTCTTTGAATGCGCCGATCGGCAGGGTGATGCTCGGGTAACCGGCGATCGCCGCCGCCGAGCCGAGCGTGGAGCCGCCGGTGTCGTTGCGATCACCGAGTATCGTGTCGATGAGACCTGCGGGCCCCGTGCCCGGCGCTACCAACACGTCGACGCGCAAGTTGCGGAACAGGGCATCGAGACCCTCGAACTCCACGAGTTTTCGCAGGTTGGCGACTGCATCGAGATAGGGTTTGTCGGTGAGCGGGCCTTTGGCGACGGCCATCTCCAGAATTTCTTGTCCGAAGCGCGGCATTTCCCGATCGGCGTTGCGACGGTTGAAGTCGATCAGCGCTTCCAGTGTTCCAACTTCGGTCTGGTTCGCGTTCAGCGAACCCAGATAATCGTCGAGGGCCGCCTTGAATTCGTACAGCAGCGCCGTGAACTCGTCGGACTGCGCTTCGCGAAAACTGCGGGGCAAGGGCGCGTCGATGATCTCGGCACCGGCGCTGCGCCACACCTCGATCGCCCGTTTGTAGAGTGCGGCGACGCCAGGTCGCATCGAGTCGGGCGCAGGTGCAATGCCGACCCGCATCGAAGGGCTCGCGCTGCTGATCGTCGTTTCGAGCGCTTCTTTGCGACGGGGCCGCTCGTAAATGATGCCGGCCAGCAAAGCGGCATCTTCGACGCTGCGGGTCATCGGTCCCGCGACGTCTTGTCGCGGTGAGATCGGCACGATGCCGCGGCCGCTCACGGCACCGAGCGAGGGCTTGAACCCGACGAGTCCGTTCACTGCGGACGGCGAGAGGATGGAGCCGTCGGTTTCGGTGCCGATGGCCGCCGCGCACAAACTGAGCGCCGTCGCGGTCGCCGAGCCCGAACTCGAACCCGAAGGGGTACGCAACGGGTCGTACGCGTTACCCGTCTGTCCGCCGACGGCGCTCCAGCCGCTGTTCGATTGCGTCGAGCGGAAGTTGGCCCATTCACTGAGGTTGGTTTTGCCGAGGATCACCGCACCCGCGGTGCGCAAACGCGCCACCAGAGGCGCATCGGCAACGTGAAATGCCTGTGCCAGCGCGAGGGAGCCCGCGGTCGTCGGCAGCGGATCGAGCGTCGCGATGTTGTCTTTGATCAGCAGCGGTATGCCGTGCAGAGGACCGCGCACCGTGCCGTTGCGACGTTCGGCGTCGAGCGCTCGTGCAGTCTGCAGGGCCTCTGGATTCACGGCGAGGATCGATCGGAATTTCGGACCCGCTTGATCGATTTTGGCGATGCGATCGAGATAAGCGGTGACGAGGGCCGCGGACGACAAACCTTGATCCAGTCGTGCCTGGAGTGCCGCGAGCCCTTGCTCGACGGGATCAAAGTCTGCAGCCCGATGGCGTTCGTCGGCATTCGCGACGTCGAGTTGCAGAGCGAGCGCAGTACCGAGTGGCAGCGTACCGAAAGAGGCCAAAAATCGCCGACGTTTCATGAGGGTGTCCTCGAGAGCTTCTGCTCGCGGATGAGTACGATGGTGTTTTCGATCCACGCCTGGGCTTCGTCGTTGATCTCGCGCGGCTCGCGACCCGCCGTTTCGATGGGCGGACCGATGATCACGCGGATGTTGCCCGGTTTTTTCAGCAAGCCTCGGCGCGGCCAGTAATAACCGGCATCGTGGGCGACGGGCACCACCTTGCAACCGACGCGGCTCGCGAGCAGGGCGCCGCTGACGCCG
>RGYP01000278.1 GCA_010031985.1 Gammaproteobacteria bacterium | reverse complement strand
CGCGCTCGGGTCGTGTCTCGAGAGCAAAGAAACCATCGTGGGTAGCGGCTACATTGCCGTGGAGATCGCAGGTGTATTCGCTGCGCTTGGCAGCAAGGTCTCGCTCGTCATTCGCCAGGAACGAGTGCTGCGGTCTTTCGACGGCATGCTCGGTGACGGACTCATGAAAATCATGCGCGACGAGGGGGTCGAGATCGTTACGCACGCTGTACCGCGGGCGCTGGAGCGCGACGTCGACGGGAGCTTGCGTCTACTGACGGTCGATGGGCGTACGGCCGGTCCCTTCGATTGCGTGATCTGGGCCATTGGCCGCGAACCCATGGTCGAAGACATCGGCCTGGATCGTGCCGGTGTACGTCTCGACGCTTCGGGTCATATCGCCGTCGACCCTCTGCAGCAGACCAACGTGGGCGGTATCCACGCCATTGGCGATGTCACGGGTCGAGCACTGCTCACGCCGGTGGCGATAGCCGCGGGGCGACGGCTTGCCGATCGAGTATTCGGTGGCATGACCGATCGCCATCTCGACTATTCGAACATCCCAACCGTCGTTTTCAGCCATCCGCCGATCGGTACGGTCGGCCTCAGCGAGCAGGAAGCGCGCGATCGCTACGGCGCGGAATCCTTGAAAATCTACACCTCGGGCTTCGTCCCGATGTATCACGCATTGACGACACGCAAACCGCGAGCCGAGATGAAGCTGATCACCGTGGGTCCAGAACAGCGGATCGTCGGCTGTCACGTGATCGGTGCCGGAGCCGACGAGATGTTGCAGGGGTTCGCCGTTGCGCTGAAGATGGGGGCGACCAAGCGCGATTTCGACGACACGGTTGCCATACATCCGACCAGCGCCGAAGAATTCGTCACCATGCGCTGAAGGGGACGAGGGGGGATTCGCATCGATGAAAAGAAAGTGCGAACGTTGGGCGGTGCTGGTACTCGTCGCCCTGCTGACTCTGACGGGCTGCGATCGCGGGGCAGCACCGCTATCGGCCGAGTCGCTGCAGATTCGCATCAATCTGTTGTGCACCACCTGCGACGACTTTCTGCGCTGCGAGCGTACGCTCGATGCAGGGCGTGACGAGGTTTATCGACTCTACCGGCTACGCGAAAAGAGCTTCTGGGCACAGATCGCCACCATTTGGGATTACCTCGTGCAATGGGTGCAGCGCAAGACCAGCGACAAGCGGCCGCTCACCATCTACGAAACCGATGGCAACCAGAAACGCGTGGTGCTCGAAGAGGGACAGGCACGGGTCGACATGGTCGCAGGCCTGATCACGCTCCCCGACTCGAGCATCGACATGCGTTCTGCCGAGTGGCGCACGCCAACGGGGGAGTTACAGGGCCGCTGCACGACACTCAAGCGGCGCGACGGTTATGCCTGGATGCGTAGTCTGCTGGGCCGAGAGCTGCCCAAGGCCGGCTCGGCCGCGCAGGGGGCGCAATGAACGCACGAAAACGACTTGGTGCAGGGCGAGTTGCGGTGTTGGCACTGCGCTATCTGCTCGCGCTGTTTTTTCTGAGTGCCGCCGCCAACAAGTGGAAGCAGCATTACATCAGCAGCGATCGACTGTCGCGAATCTTTGCCGAGCGCCTCGAGGAAATCGACCCCGAATCTTTCGGCGCTTGGTTCATCGAGCACATCGGTCTGCCGCATTACCAGCCGCTTGCCTGGATGGTGTGCTGGGGCGAAACCTTCATCGGACTTGGTTTGCTGTTCGGTTTCATGACGCGGGGCGCGGCGGCCGGTGCCATGCTGATGATGTTTTCCTTTGCCATCGGCGGGTACTATGACGCCTCGTTGATCGCGCTCGCGCTGATGTTTTCACCGTTCGTGATCTGGCCGACCGGTCACTGGCACGGACTCGACGCACGGATGCACGCCCGCTATCCGCAGTCTTGGCTGTTTCGCTGATTCGGCTTTTTAGCGAGGGATAGTCGATGAGCGAGACCATCGCCGGTCAAAAATTCGGTCCTGTACGTCTGATGCCAGGGGTGACCCGCGGTCATGTCGCGGCCTATCTTTGGGCGGCGTTTGTCAGTATCGGCATCTTTACTTATGCCACGACGCTGCAGCCCTATCTCCTCGAGGTCAACATAGGGGTACCGATCGAGCAGCGCGGCGTAGTGTCGGGCGATCTGCAGTTCTGGCAAGAAATCATCACGCTGCTCTGCGTCGGCTTGTTCGGTGCCTGGTCTGATCGAATCGGCAGGCGCGCGGTATACATCACCGGATTTTTGATCACCGGACTTGCTTACGCGGCCTATCCGTTCGCCGATGACATCGGTCAACTGCTGATCTACCGCCTCATCTATGCCGTGGGCATCGCTGCACTGGGCGGCATGTTGGCGACCGTGCTCGCCGACTATCCGATCGACGCCGACCGCGGCAAGCTCACGGGTATTTCTTTTTTCTTGAACGCAGTGGGTGCGCTGCTGTTCTTCTCGGTGCTCACGCGGTTACCGTCGCTCTACCAGGGGTTCGGTGCAACGGAATCCGCAGCCGGTCGTTTCGCGTATCTGACCATCGCAGCGATCTGCGTGTTGAGCGCGCTCATCATGCTCGGGCTCAAGCCTGGGCGACCCGATCAGGTGACCGAACGACTGCCGCTGCGGATGCTGATGTCGCAAGGGCTCGCCGCGGGTCGCAAGCCGCGGATCGCGCTCGCCTATGCGGCATCGTTTGCGGCGCGCGCAGACCTCGTCATCGTGGCCCTGTTTCTTTCTTTGTGGGTACAGACTGCCGCCATTGCCGACGGCGCGACGGCGGCAGAAGCCTCATCCCGACAAGGCGCGTTGTTCGGTATCGTGCAAGGCTGTGCGATGCTGTGGGCGCCGATTTTCGGCTGGATGGCCGACAAGCTGGACCGGGTCACACTCGTGATCATCGCCACCGTGCTGTCCATCGCGGGCTACGGTTGGATGGGTTTCACGCCCGACCCGGCCATCGGTGGCGCGGCGTTCGGCGCTGCCGCCATGCTGGGCATCGGGCAGGCGAGCGGCAT
>RGYP01000277.1 GCA_010031985.1 Gammaproteobacteria bacterium | reverse complement strand
TCGAGTCGGACGCACCCCGCGCCGCGGTCGACGAGGTCGCCTCCAAGATCCTGCTGCAGCAACGCGCCGTGGCCGAAGCAGAGCGCAGCTTCCGTAGGCTGGAGCAATTGCGCGCACAGGGTCTCGCCACCGTCAAAGAATTCGACTCCGCCAAGTTCGAACTCGATCAGGCCCGCCTGTCGCTCGAGGGCCTCGCCGCAAGCCGGCGCGAGGTGGCCGCCCGCTTGCGTGACAACACCATCGTCGCTCCGGTGAGCGGTGTCGTGCTTGCGCGCCCGGTCGATCGCGGTCAGGTCGTCGGTGCGCAGACCGTAATCTACGAAATCGCGCCACTCGCCGACGTCGAAATCGAAGCCGATGTCGACGAGCGCTATCTGCCCGAAATCCGCGAAGGCCTCAAAGCCGACGTGCTGGTGGCCGGAGAGGGCGCACCGCTTGCCGCGACGCTCTATTACGTCTCGCCCAAAGTCGACCCGCGCACCGGTGGCGCCAAAGTCAGACTGCGCCTGGATACGCCGATCAAAAATTTGCGCTCGGGGCTCACGGCCGACGTCAACATCATCGTCGAGCGGCGCGAGCAGGCCGTGACCGTAGCCCGCAGTGCCATTCTCGGGCGAGACGGCAGCGCTCGCGTACTGGTCGTGGACTCTGGGCGTGTCGCGGCGCGGCCGGTACAGTTTCTCGAATGGCCGAGCGAGCGGGTGATCGTGCTCGCCGGTCTGCAGGCCGGCCAACAGGTCCTCGCGAGCCCGCGCCCCGACCTCATCGGCGCGAAGGTTGCGCCGAGTACCGATCTCGACTCCATACCCGGTGCGGCACGACCGCGCGGCTCCGACGCGCGCAAGGCCCTTTGAGGTTTCACGACTCATGGCACTCGAGTTCTCCATGCGTTTCGATTTGAAGGTCGCCCTGCGCTATCTGCTGTCGAATCGGCTGCAGTCGGCCTTGCTGATCGGCGGCGTCGCCATCGCCGTCACCGTCTTCACCTTCAATGCCGCGCTCATCAACGGCCTCGCGGAGTTTCAGATCGACCGCGTGGTCGGCAGCTCCGCGCACGTCACCATCGAACCTGCGACGCCACGACCTGCCGTCGCGCCCGCTGCGGACGGCGCCGAGCGCTTGGTCGTCTCGCAGACGGCACTCGAACGTCGTGAGCAGATCAAGGAATGGCGTAGCGTGGAGCGCATCATCGACACGCTGCCCGGCGTGAGCGGCGTGTCCTACAACATCATCGGTACCGGGCTCGTGACCCGCGGCGAGCAGACCTTGCCCGTCAGTCTCAAGGGCGTCGAGCCGGCGCGACTCGCCGCCATCGCTCCCATCGACGACAACATCGTCGCCGGTGAAGCGAGGCTCGGTCTCAACGACGTGCTCATCGGCCGCAAACTCGCCAACGATCTCGGCATCGGCGTCGGACAGCCGATCTTCATCACCAGCAACCAAGGTCGCGAGCGCACGCTCACGGTACGCGGTCTCTATGCGACCGGTGTCGACAGTCTCGATGCACGCCTTGCCTACGTGAATCTCGATACCGCGCGCGTCATGTTCGATCTGCCCGAAGGGCTCACCGAAATCGAAATCAAACTCGCCGACATTTATGCTGCACGCGCCGTGGCGCGGCAACTCGCCGACACCACCGGGCTCGAAGCCGTCGCCTGGATGGACAAGAACCAGCGACTGCGCGAGGCGCTCGAAGGTCAGGGCAACTCGGGCAGCATCATCAAAATGTTCACCCTGATCACCATCGTGGTCGGGGTTGCGAGTGCTTTGCTGTTGACCACCTTCAGACGTCGTCCCGAGATCGGCATCATGCGCAGCTTCGGGATTTCGCAGCGCTTCGTGCTCTCGGTGTTCATGCTGCAGGGCGCGCTGATCGGCATCATCGGTTCTTTGGTCGGCTGTTTCCTCGGTTGGGGCTTCAGCACCTTGCTCGCGAGCGCAGGTGATGGTGCGCGACGCTTGCCGGTCGACCCCAGCCTCGGCCAGTACGACGTGGCGTTGCTGCTTGCCGCAGCGGCGAGCATCGCGGCGGCGCTTTGGCCGGCACGCGCCGCATCGCGCATCGATCCCGTAGAGGCGATCTCCCAATGACCGACACGCAACTGCCATTGCTCGAAGTTCGCGATATCCGCAAGGTGTTCGTCGATCGTGATTTCCAGACGCCGGTGCTCAAGGGCATCGACTTCACGTTGCAGCGCGGCGAGATGGTGGCCATGCTCGGCCCCTCGGGTAGTGGCAAGAGCACGCTGCTTTCCATCCTCGGCACGCTGATGCGGCCGACCTCGGGCAGTTTTCGCATGCTCGGTCGCGAGCTCACCACGCTCGCTGAAAAAGAACTTTCCGATTTCCGCAATCAGCAGATCGGTTTCATTTTCCAGTACCACCACCTGCTACCCGATTTCACGGCGCTCGAAAACGTGATGTTTCCGCACGCGGGTCGCCTGTGGCGCGAAACCCGTGCGGGACGCGAGCGTGCGACGATGCTGCTCGAGCGGGTTGGTCTCAAAGATCGAATGAACTATCGCGCCACGCGTCTTTCGGGTGGCCAAAAGCAGCGTGTGGCGATCGCACGTGCGCTGATGAATCAGCCGGCGCTGGTGCTGGCCGATGAACCCACCGGCAACCTCGACCGCGAAAACGCCGATCAGGCGTTCGCGCTGATGACCGAAATTCAGCGTGAAACCGGCACCACGTTCTTGCTTTCGACGCACGACCGCGAGCTTGCCGAGCGTTGCGAGCGGCGCATCTACATTCAAGGTGGTGTGGTCGCGACGACCCCGGCGAACCGCATGCCGCTACGCGTGATTGCGGGCGACCTGCCCGCCGTGATCGATCGCACGAGCGGCAGCCCACCGAGCGACGGCAGCCGCCAGCGGGCCTGAGCTCCCGGCCGGCGCTCAAAAACGCGGCCGGCGCTCGATCCCCGCCAGCACTCAAACTCCGCCCAGAAAATCCTGCTTGCCGACTTCCACGCCGGCTTCGCGCAGCAGCGCGTAGGTGGTGGTGACGTGGAAATAAAAGTTGGGCAGCGCCCAGCGCTGGATGAACGGCAGACCGTC
>RGYP01000276.1 GCA_010031985.1 Gammaproteobacteria bacterium | reverse complement strand
CCCGCGCGAGGCGCTCGAGAAGATTTATCAGCTCAAAGCCTTGCTCGATCGGCGAGTGCCCGGTTAGCCGAGCGATCGCAAGTCGGGGTGCTTGCTCAGGACTGCGGCGTTGCCGCGGGCTGGCGCACGCGGATGTGCAGCTCGCGCAGCTGCCGCTCGGTGACCTCGGTCGGTGCATCGGTAAGCGGGCAGGCAGCCGTCTGCGTTTTGGGAAATGCGATGACGTCGCGGATGCTGTCGGCACCGGACATCAGCATGGCGAGCCGGTCGAGGCCAAAGGCGATGCCGCCATGCGGCGGCGCGCCGTACTTGAGCGCATCGAGCAAGAAGCCGAACTTGCGCCGCGCCTCTTCGGTCTCGATGCCGAGCAGATCGAACACGGTCGACTGCAAATCCTGACGGAAAATACGCACCGAACCGCCGCCGATTTCGGAGCCGTTGAGCACCATGTCGTAGGCTTTGGCGAGCGCGTTGCCCGGGTCGGCCTTGAGCGCTTCCGGGTCGAGATTCTTGGGCGAGGTGAACGGATGGTGCATGGCCACCCAGCGCTTTTCGTCGGCGTCGAACTCGAACATCGGGAAGTCGATCACCCACAGCGGCGCCCAGGCGCCAGTCAGCAACTTCAGGTCGTGGCCGATGCGCAGGCGTAGCGCGCCCATCGCGTCGTTGACCACCTTCGCGGTGTCGGCACCAAAGAAAATCAGATCGTCGTTCTGCGCGCCGCTGCGCTCGAGAATGCCGGTCACCGCATCGTCGGAGAGGAACTTGGTGATCGGCGACTGCAGACCGTCGCGGCCCTTGGTGACATCGTTGACCTTGATGTACGCCAGCCCGCGCGCGCCATAACGCGCCACGTACGCCGTGTAATCGTCGATTTCCTTGCGGGTCAGTTTGCCGCCCGAAGGCACGCGCAGCGCAACCACGCGGCCGTTCGGATCTTTCGCTGGCCCCGCGAATACTTTGAAGTCACAGCTGGCGACCAGATCGGCGACGTCGACCAGCTCGAGCGGAATACGCAGATCGGGCTTGTCGCTCGCGTAGCGTCGCATGGCCTCGGCATAGGTCATGCGCGGAAACGGGTCCGGCAGTTCGACGTTGCCGACGATCTTGAAGATGTGGCGGATCAAGCCCTCCATGATCGCCATGATCTCGTCCTGCGACAGGAACGAGGTTTCGATGTCGAGCTGGGTGAAGTCGGGCTGGCGATCGGCGCGCAAGTCCTCGTCGCGGAAGCAGCGCACGATCTGGTAATAGCGATCGAAGCCGGACACCATCAGCAACTGCTTGAAGATCTGCGGCGACTGCGGCAAAGCAAAGAATTTGCCGGCATGCGTGCGCGATGGCACGAGGTAGTCGCGCGCGCCCTCGGGCGTGGCCTTGGTCAGCATCGGCGTTTCGATGTCGACGAAGCCCGCGTCGTCGAGGTAGTTGCGCATCGCCCGGGTGATTTGATGCCGCTGGCGCAGACGCTGGCTCATGACGTCGCGACGCAGATCGAGGTAGCGATATTTGAGCCGTACCTCTTCGGAGACGTTCTCGTCGAGCTGGAACGGCAGGGGCTCCGAGCGGTTCAAGAGTTCGATGCGCCGCGCGAGCATCTCGACCTTGCCCGAGGCGAGGTTCGCGTTGGTCGTACCCTCGGGACGGGCGCGCACCAATCCGGTGATGCTGACGACGTATTCGTTGCGCAGCTTCTCGGCCTCGGCGAAGACCTCGGGCGCGTCGGGGTCGCAGACCACCTGCAGCAGACCCTCGCGATCGCGCAGGTCCACGAAGATGACGCCGCCGTGATCACGACGCCGATGAACCCAGCCTGCCACCGTGACGGTGCTGCCGATGAGGGTCTCGTTGACCTGTCCGCAGTAATGTGTGCGCATAAGGGGCCGGGATGTTACAAACTCGGCCGCCCCGCCGCCACTCTTGGGCGGGGTCAAAGGGTTGCAGCGCTGTCGGTCGAGCGTCTCAGCACGTACAAGCCGCCAAAACTGCCGATGTTGATGCGCAGATCGTCATCGAGATAGACGACGTCCGAGTGCAGCCGGGGCGGCGTGAGATCGTGGATCAACGGCAGGTCCGCCGGCAGCTCGAGCGCCCGCCGCAATTCGACCTCGCCGACCCCGGCAGCCGGGCGCAGCTCGATGCGGTGGAAATCGACCGCGAACCGTTGCCGATTGTCGGGCTCCTCGCGGTAGCGGCCGTGCATGATGATCAGCCCGCGCGTATGGCCGTCCATCGCCACGAAGTCGATCACGTTGTTGTATGCCGCCCCCGTGCGGGAGATTTCTTGGCAGATGCGCTCGATGCGCACCGGCGTCGGCGGCAACAGGTTGAAACTCTGAATCTTGAGGTTGGACTCGTGCACCTTGGCCTTGAATGCCGAGTGCCGCGCGCCGAAGTGCGCAAACAGGGTTTCCCAGCGGCCCTCGACGCGCTCCTGGGCGTCCATGGGTGCGGGGATCGGCGTGAGCGGTTTGAGTGCATCGACCAGTCGCCCGAGTTCGGCGAAGGCCTCTTCGCTGTAGCCGCCGGGCCCGCCCTGCATCTCGCCCTGCGGCGAATCGTGCAGATCGATATGACCGAGTAGTCGCGCTCGCGCGTCGGCTCGGGCGGCGGCGTGGGAGTCGTCCCTGTGATCGATATTCATGTGCTGTGTAGATACCACGATCGGTCGAGTTCAGTCACCTCGGCCGAGAACCGATCGCACTCCTGGCGTTTGATGGCTAGAAATATTTTGAGGAAGTCTGCACCGAGCGCATCGCTCAAAAATCGTGAGTCGGCGGCGCGGTCGATGGCCTCCTGCCAGGTTTGCGGCAGTTCGCGCTTCGTCGCCGGATCGCGGTAACCGTTGCCCGTGACGGGCGCCCCGGGATCGAGCTCGTGGGCGATACCATACTCGATGCCCGCAAGCACGGTGGCGGCAGCGTCGCGTCACCTCGAGCATCGCATCGCCGGCGCAGATGCCAATCCCTATCTCGCTGCCGCCACCGTGCTTGCGGGCATCGAGTATGGTATCGCCCACGAGCTCGATCCCGGGGCGCCCGTCACGGGCAACGGTTACCG
>RGYP01000275.1 GCA_010031985.1 Gammaproteobacteria bacterium | reverse complement strand
ACTCGACGCCCTGCTCCTGCATGAGCTTGTCCACCTGCTCGAAATGCCGCAGCTCCTCGCGCGCGAGCTTCGAGAGACGGGTGGCGAGCGCACGATCCTCGGGGTACGCAAACATCAGCGCGAGCGCCGTGGACGCGGCCTTCTTTTCGCAGTTGCCGTGGTCGGCGAGCAGCTCCGGCCAACGCCGTACTGCCTCGGCAACCCAGGCCGCCGGGGTCACTGCGCGCAGCGGCGAGAGCATCAGACGCCGCGAACGATCTTGAGCGTGCTGCCGCCGACGCGGCGTCGCGCCTTGGCCGCGTCCGAGCGTTCCTGCTGCAGACGGGCGAGAAATTCGGGCGTGACGTCACCGGTGACATACTTGCCCGAGAAGCAGGAGGTGTCGAATTCTTTGACGTAGGAGTCGTCGTGCTGACAGGCGAGCTCGAGATCGGCAAGATCCTGATAAATCAACCAATCGGCGCCGATGAATTCGCGGACTTCTTCGTTGCTGCGTCCGGCGGCCACGAGCTCACTCGCTGCCGGCATGTCGATGCCATAGACGTTGGGATGACGCACCGGCGGCGCGGCCGAAGCAAAATAAACCTTGCGGGCACCCGCCTCTCGAGCAAGCTCGATGATCTGCGCCGAGGTCGTACCCCGTACGATCGAGTCGTCGACCAGCAGTACGGTCTTGTTGCGGAACTCGAGATCGATGGCGTTGAGCTTCGAGCGTACGGATTTTTGACGCTCTTCCTGTCCGGGCATGATGAAGGTGCGGCCGATGTAGCGGTTCTTGATGAAACCCTCGCGGAACTTCAAACCGAGGCCCTGCGCCAACTGCAAGGCCGCGACGCGGCTGGTGTCCGGCACCGGGATCACGACGTCGATATCGTGGTCGGGCCGCTCGCGGCGGATCTTTTCGGCGAGACGATCACCCATGCGCATGCGTGCACGCTGCACAGAAACGTTGTCGATGATGCTATCGGGCCTCGCGAAATACACGTATTCGAAAATGCAGGGAGCATGCCGCGTCGTCGAGACGCACTGCTGGGTGTGCAAGCGTCCGGCTTCGTCGATGAATACGGCCTCGCCCGGCGCAACGTCGCGCACCTGCGTGAAGCCGAGCATGTCGAGCGCGACAGACTCCGAGGCCAGCATCCACTCGACCCCCTTCGTGGTCTCGCGCTGACCGATCACGAGCGGACGAATGCCGTTCGGGTCACGAAACCCGAGGACGCCATGCCCGATCACCATCGCGACCACCGCATAAGCTCCGCGACAGCGACGATACAGGGCGCTCACGGCCGCAAAGACGTCGGCTGCCGTGACACGCGGCGTTCCCACACGCTGCAATTCGGAGGCGAGCACGTTGAGCAGCACCTCGGAGTCGGACGAAGTGTTGAGATGTCGTCGTTCCTCGCGAGTGAGTACGTCGGCCAACTCGCTCGCGTTGGTGAGATTGCCGTTGTGTCCGAGCACGATGCCGTAGGGCGCATTGACGTAGAACGGCTGCGATTCGGAGGCACTGTCGTACCCGGCGGTCGGATATCGAACGTGTCCGATACCGATGTTGCCGCGCAATTCGAGCATGTCCTGCTGACTGAAAACGTCGCGCACCAGCCCCTGCCCCTTGCGCATGCACACGAGACCTTCGGACGCGGTGACGATCCCTGCAGCGTCTTGGCCACGATGCTGCAATACGGTCAGCGAGTCGTAGAGCCGCTGATTGACTGGACTTTTGCCAACGATACCTGCGATGCCACACATATCGATTGCCTCGCGCGGGTCAGGTAGGAATGCTCGGTCGACCGAGAATACTTTGATTGCGCAGCAACGACTCGAAATCGACCAGACTATCGAGGAGCTCTGCAGAGGTAGTCGCCGCAGTGCGCAACTTGGAAGCCTGCCAGACATCCGAGTCCTGCAGACCGAGCTGCAAACCGATCAACGTCAGGACACCGATGATGATCGCGCCTCGTGCCGCACCGAAGAGCAAACCCAGCATGCGGTTGATCGGCGCAAAGATCGTGGCGTTGATCGATTTGCTGAGCAGCACACCAGCGATGGAAATCACGATGAAGGTGACGAGACCCAACAGCAGACAGGCCACTAGCCCCTGAAACTTGGGCTCCGAGATAAAGGAGACCACGTAGGGTTTGACGAGTTCGCCGTAGTGCGAGCCGATGTAGAGCGCGATCACCCAGGACAGCAGACTGAAGACCTCGGCCACGAGTCCGCGCATCAGCCCGAGCACCGCAAAAACGAGGAAGACGACGGTGATGATGATGTCCAACCACGTCATGCCGGGACCTCTAGCGCCGCATCCTGCGCGCGGCGCGGATTCTACTTCACCACCGATCCCTTGTGCCCGGCTGTCTCCAGCCGCGCGCGCAAGGCGTTCGCCGAGGCGCGGTCGGCCTCGGGCCCGACCCGCACTCGATGGAGGGTTTTGCCGGATCGCTGAATTTCGTCGACCACGGGCTTGAACCCTTTGTCGCGCAGCTTGCGCTCAAGGTTGCGGGCGCTCGCCTTGTTCTCGAACACGCCGATTTGGACGTAATAGGCCGCGGCGGGCACCGCAGCCGCCGACGGTGTGGCGGCAGCCGGCGCGGCCGACGCCGCTACGACCGGGGCAGGCACGGCGGTAGCCGGCGCTACGGGCGCTGCCGGGGCGGCCTCAGCCTCGACCGGTGGCGATGGGGGTACGGGCAAGGCGACGGCCGCGGGCTCGTTGGCCTCCGGCGCCGCCGCAGCGGCTGGCGAGGAAGCCGCTTCGGTGAGATCGATGCGTATGCTTCGCTCCTCGCCATTCGCCGCGTCGGCGGCGGCTCGGGCGCGGCTCGTCTGACCGCTGCCCGTCAGTAGCTCGGGCAGCAGCAGCACCGCCAACAGCACGAGAATGACGGCACCGGTGAGTCGGTGTTTGAGCGCGGTGTCCAAGAACCGGAATTATAGACCAAGCCAATCGAGCGCCGGCCCGACGACGTGGAAGGAACCGAATACGACGATACGATCGCCCGCGCCCGCCAAGGCCCGAGCCGTCGCGCATCCATGGGAAACATCGGGCGCGAGCGATCGTATCGTCGTATTCGGTTCCTTCCACGTCGTCGGGC
>RGYP01000274.1 GCA_010031985.1 Gammaproteobacteria bacterium | reverse complement strand
ATGAAGATTTCCTGACCGCGACGCCCCATGACGATGCTCGCGGACGCCGCGGCCATTCACGCGCTGTTGCCGCAGACGCAGTGCACGCGCTGCGGCTATCAGGGCTGCAAACCCTACGCTGAAGCGATCGCGAACGACCAGGCGCCCATCAATCGCTGCCCACCGGGCGGCGCCGCCACCATCGAGAATCTTGCGCGGCTCCTCGATCGCGAGGTGCTGCCACTCGACCCGGAGTGCGGCCGCGAAGGACCGCCGATGGTGGCGATCATCGACGAGTCGCGCTGCATCGGTTGCGCGCGCTGCCTGCCGCCCTGCCCCGTCGATGCGATCGTCGGCGCCCAACGGCAAATGCACGTGGTGCTCGTCGATCTGTGTACGGGCTGCGAACTTTGCATCGCCCCCTGCCCGGTCGATTGCATCAGCATGACGCCACGCAGCGATATTTCGAGCGCGAACACCGAGCCGCTCGCCGCGTCCAATCTTCAAAGATATGACGCCCACGAGGCACGCCGCCACGAGCGCGAGCGCGAGCGACTGCGCCTGCTCGCCGAGCGCAAGCAACGCGTCGCGAAGCCGAGCGCATGAAACCGGAATTCAGACAACAGATGTTCGAGCGGCTGCGAGCACGCAATCCGCACCCGACGACGGAACTCGAACATTCGACGCCGTTCGAGTTGCTGGTTGCGGTGATCCTTTCGGCGCAGGCCACCGACAAGGGCGTCAACGTCGCCACGCGCAAGCTCTTCCCGGTCGCCAATACGCCCGCTGCGATTCTGGCACTCGGCGAGAGTGGCCTCACCGAATTCGTCAAGACCATCGGTCTTTACAAGGGCAAGGCCAAAAATATCATCGCGACCTGTCGCATCATTCTCGCGCAGCACGGCGGCGCCGTGCCGCGCGAACGCGATGCGCTCGAGGCACTGCCGGGTGTCGGTCGCAAAACCGCCAACGTCGTACTCAACACCGCCTTTGGCGAACCCACCATGGCGGTCGACACGCATATTTTCCGCGTCGCCAATCGCACCGGTCTCGCGCCCGGCAAGACCGTGCTGGCGGTCGAGAAAAAATTGTTGAAAAACGTACCCGCGGAATTTTTGCAAGACGCCCATCACTGGCTGATCCTGCACGGTCGCTACGTCTGCAAGGCGCGCAAGCCCGCCTGCCCCGCTTGCCCGATCGCCGATCTTTGCAGCTTCAAGCGCAAGACACGCGCGGACGCCTGAACATGCTGTTCGGCAATTCACGTGACGAACTGCGACGCGGCTGGTTGCAAGCCTGGCAACGCGCCCGAACGGGCGCCTTGCTGACCGCGCTCGACACACAGCTCGTCACGCTGATACGCGAGCACCCGGAGTACCACGACTGGTTGCAGCGCGGCGATGACGCGTTGCACACCGAATTCTCGCCCGAGAGCGGTCGCGTCAATCCCTTCCTGCATCTATCGATGCATCTCGCCTTGCGCGAACAGGTGTCGACTGATCGACCCGCAGGCATCGCCCGCATCCACGCCAAACTCGCAGCCAAAGATAAGGCGCACGAGGCCGAACACGCGATGATGGAGGCGCTTGGCAAAGCGCTGTGGGATTCCCAGCGCGCTGGGCGCGCGCCCGACGAGCGCGCGTATCTCGAAGATCTCGAACGACTCGCTACTTCTTCTTCGGCACGTAAAGGTCGGTGAGCGTTCCTTCGAAAGCCTCGGCCGAGAAGGCGATCGACTCCGAGAGCGTCGGGTGCGGATGAATGGTCAGGCCCACGTCGGCCGCATCGGCACCCATTTCGATGGCGAGCGCGATTTCGCCGATGAGCTCGCCCGCATTGGGACCCACAAGCCCACCGCCAACGACCCGATGAGTCTCGGGATCGAACAACAGCTTGGTGAAGCCTTCGTCGCGTCCCTGCGCGAGTGAGCGACCGCTCGCGGCCCAGGGAAACATGCCTTTTTGCACGGCAATACCCTTGGCCTTGGCCTCGGTTTCGGTGAGACCTACCCAGGCGACCTCGGGATCGGTGTAGGCCACCGAGGGAATCACGCGCGCATCGAAAGCACGTTTTTCGCCAGCGATCACCTCGGCTGCGACCTTGCCCTCGTGCGTCGCCTTGTGTGCGAGCATCGGCTGACCGACGAGATCGCCGATCGCAAAGATATGCGGCACGTTGGTGCGCATCTGCTTGTCGACGTGGATGAAGCCGCGCGCATCGACTTCGACGCCTGCCTTGTCGGCATCGAGCAAACCACCATTCGGTTTGCGACCCACGGCTACCAAAACGCGATCGAAGAGTTGCGGCTCGGGCGCCCCTTCACCTTCGAAGGTGACGCGCAGACCTGCGCTCTCGGCAACCACCGCCTTGACCTTGATGCCGAGCAGAATTTGTTCGTAGCGTTTGCGCAGCCGTTTCTCGAGTGGTTTGACCAGATCCGGATCGGCGCCCGGCATCAGCTGCTTCATGACCTCGACGACGCTCACGCGAACGCCGAGCGCATCGTAGACGCACCCCATCTCGAGACCGATGATGCCGCCGCCGATGACGAGCAGACGCTTCGGCAGTTCGCGCAGTTCGAGCGCATCGGTCGAGTCCATGACGCGCGGGTCGGCCGGCACGAACGGCAGGCGCACGGGCTCCGAGCCTGCCGCGATGATGCAGTAGTCGAAACTGATCCGCGTCGCGCCCTCGGTACCTGCGACCTCGAGTACGCGCGGCGCGACGAATTTGCCCGCACCGCGCAAGACGGCGACCTTTCGCTGCTTGGCGAGCGTCTCGAGCCCGCCGGTCAGCTTGCGCACCACGCCGCTCTTCCAACTGCGCAGTTTGTCCGCATCGATCTGCGGTGGACCGAACACGATGCCGTGCTCGGCCATCGATGCCGCCTCGTCGAGCACTTTGGCGGCGTGCAGCAAAGCCTTCGAAGGAATGCAGCCCACGTTGAGGCATACGCCGCCCAAGGTCGACCAACGCTCGACCAAGGTGACCTCGAGACCGAGGTCTGCCGCGCGGAACGCCGCGGTGTAGCCACCCGGACCTGCGCCCAACACCAGAACCTGCGTGTGTCGCTCAACCCCGGTGACGGGACCCGTTTCGATCGACGGCGCCGTCGAT
>RGYP01000273.1 GCA_010031985.1 Gammaproteobacteria bacterium | reverse complement strand
CGTAGTGCGCAGGCAGCACCACGCCGACGTTCAACCCCATGTTGACCGCGAGCGCGATCAAGCCGACTCGCACCGGGGTCTTGGTGTCTTGGCGCGCGAAATACCCCGGGGCTAATACTTTGACCAGACTGAAACCGATCAGTCCCCAGGAATAGGCCATCAGACCGTACTGCGTCATCTGCACGTCGCGCGCCGAAAACTCGCCGTAACCGAAAATGGTGGCCGTGATCGGCCCGGCCAACACCAGCAAACCCACGGCCGCCGGCACCACCACCACGATCACGAGTCGCAGCGACCAATCGAGGGTTGCCGAGAAGCGCTCAGTGTCGCCCGCGGAGTGCTGCGAGGACAGTCGCGGCAAGATCACGGTGGCGAGCGCGATGCTGAACACGCCGAGCGCGAACTCCATCAAGCGATCGGCGTAGTACAGCCAGGCGATGCTGCCCGTCACCAAAAACGAGGCGATGAGCGTGTCGAGCAGCAAACTGACCTGCGCCATCGACGAACCGATGATGCCGGGGATCATCAGCTTGCCGATGCGCTGCACGCCCTCGGCGGCGGGCTGCCAGCGTGGCCGCGACAGCAGGCCGAGCTTTGCCACCGAAGGCAATTGGATCAGCACCTGCGCAACGCCCGCCACGAACACGCCGATCGCGAGCACGATGCCGGGGCTGTCGGAGTGCGTGGCGATACCGATCGCGAACAGGATCATCACGAGGTTCATCACCACCTGCGTGAAGGCCGGCACGGCGAAGCGGCCGTAGCTGTTGAGCACGCCACTGAATAGCGCGGTCAAAGAAATGAAGAAAAGATAAGGGAACGTCCAGCGCAGCATGTCGACGGCAAGCTCGTACTTGCCTGCCTCCTGCGTGAAGCCGGGTGCAAACAGCAGGATGATGATCGGCGCGGCCAGGACCCCGACGAGCGTCACCACGAACAGCACCGCACCGAGCGTGCCGACCACCCCGCCGACGAGTTCGCGCACCTCGGCGTGCTCGCGGCGCACCTTGTATTCGCTGATCACGGGCACGAACGACTGCGAGAAAGCGCCCTCGGCGAACAGCCGCCGCAGGAAGTTCGGGATCTTGAAGGCCACCAGAAAGGCGTCCATCAGAGTGCCGGCGCCGAAGGCCTGCGAATAGACCATGTCGCGCAACAGACCGGTGACCCGGGACAACAGCGTGGTGAGACCCACCACCGAAGTGCTCTTGAAAATCGCGCCACTCATAGAAGCCGGGCGAACTATACCGGAGCCGCCCCTGATCAGCGTTGACAACCCCCCGTCCCACCACGAAAATACGCGCCTTTTTACCGACCCGAGCACACTACGTGGCCAATACCAAGTCCGCCGAGAAAGCCGCCCGCCAAGCCGTCAAGCACCGCGCGCGCAACGTCGCCCTGCGTTCCCGCTCTCGCTCCGCCCTTCGCGAAGCGGGCGAGGCCATCGCCAAGGGTGACAAGAACGCCCCGGCGGTTTATCGCAAAGCCACCTCCACGGTCGACGCCATGGTCAACAAGGGTCTCGTGCACAAGAACAAGGCTGCTCGCCACAAATCGCGCCTGGCCGCCAAGCTGAAAAAGCTCGCCGGCAAATAATCTCGTCCAAGAGCAACCCCGCCCGAGATTTTCAGCGCGGGGTTTTCTTTGCCTCGAAGGGCAAGCCCGGCACCCATACGGGCTCCTCGCGGCTCCCCTCCTTGTTTCCCTCGACCTGCAGCATCAGTGGCAGGCGAGCCTCGCTGGCGGCAATCTCGCGCCAGTCTCGACCCTCGGGCCAGGGCTCGAGGGCACCGACGAGTGCCCATAGCAGATTGAGCGAGCGCGTCTGAGCGCTGCGTCGCACGGCAAGATAAGCCTCGAGGGCGCCGACGCGCCGCAAATCTTCGACGCTGTGGATGCCGACGCTCGCCAGCATGCGCTCGGCCTGCGGCCCAAGATTTCGCAGATCACAGATGCGCAGCCGCAACTTGCCGGCCGCGAGTCGCCTGCGAACCTTGGGGTTACGCTCCGGCATTCTTCTCCTCGAGGAAGCCCATCACCGCCTCGGTGAGATCGCGCGTACCGGTGCCGGTCGCACCCGAGATCAAAAACCACGGCCCCTTGTGGCGCAGCGAGCGCACGATCGCCTTGGCTTTTTTCTCGGCCTCGGCCGGCGGCAGCAGATCGCTTTTGTTGATCACCAGCCAGCGCGGTTTGCTGGCGAGATCTTTGGAGAATTTTTTGAGCTCGCCGATGATGGCACGGGCATCTTTGACCGGGTCGGCCGCGGGGTCGAGCGGCGCCATGTCGACGAGATGCAGCAGTACCCGCGTGCGCTGCAGATGCTTCAGGAAACGGATGCCAAGACCCGCGCCCTCGGCCGCACCCTCGATCAGACCGGGGATGTCGGCCATCACGAAACTGCGGTGCTCGCCGCAGTACACGACGCCGAGATTCGGGTGCAGCGTGGTGAAGGGATAATCGGCCACCTTCGGCCGCGCCGAAGAGACGGCGCGAATGAGCGTGGACTTGCCGGCGTTCGGCAAGCCGAGCAAGCCGACATCGGCAATCACCTTGAGCTCGAGCTCGAGCGCGCGCTTCTCGCCCGGCAGTCCGGGACCAAAGGTGCGCGGCGCGCGATTGGTACTGGTCTTGAATTTGGCGTTGCCCCAGCCGCCCTTGCCGCCGTGCGCCACGAGCAGCACATCGCCCTCGCGCACGAGATCACCGAGCTGCTCCTCGGTTTCGGCGTCGCGCACCACGGTGCCGATCGGCACGGCGACGTAAAGATCATCGCCGCCGCGACCCGTGCAGTCGTTGCCGCTGCCCGCCTCGCCCGACTGCGCCTTGTAGGTCCGCTCGACCCGAAAATCGGCGAGCGTGTTGATGCCCTCCTGGGCCCGCAGCCAGACGCTGCCGCCATGGCCGCCATCGCCGCCGTCGGGGCCGCCGAAGGGCACGAACTTCTCGCGACGAAAGCTCATGCAGCCGCGGCCGCCGTTGCCGGCCTGGACGCGAAGTTTTGCTTCATCGACGAATTTCATTGCTGTACCTCGACCCCTCTCGAACCGACCCCTCTCGAACCGCGCCCCGGCATGGCCCGCAAACGAAAACCCCGGCAC
>RGYP01000272.1 GCA_010031985.1 Gammaproteobacteria bacterium | reverse complement strand
AATTTCTTTGATAGCAAAAATATTCCCGGAGAAATCCTGGATCGGCGAGATGCAGGGCGGTCAACTGCCGCCGGCGCTGCTCGAGACCGTGACGACCGACGCCTCGCTGCGGGCGTCGGCGCGGTTGCGGCCGGCGGCGCATCAGCACGAGCGTGAGCATCTGCATGACGAGTCGCCGATCGTGACGCTCGAGCGGGGCGGTGAGCGTCGCGATTTTCATCATCTCGGCCGGCATGGTGCGCGCTGGATCTATCCACGGGCCCTGGCGTTTTCCGAGACCCGTGTGCTTTCTTTGCTGAGCAGCGATCTTGCGCTGGTCGAGGCCACCTTGTGCCGACCGGAGCGCTTCAAAGCGGTGCTGCGGATCGAGGAAGACCAGTGGATGCTGGTGCAGATGCATGGCGGCAAGGTGGCGATGCAGACGACCGCGTGGCGTCGTGACAATCGGCTGGAGGTGCAACTGCCACCCGGGGCCCGCTGGGACGCTGCGGCATGGGATCGGCTCTGGACGCGTTGTCTGCAGGCGTGAACGAGTCCTTACGACGCCTGTTTGCCGAGTGGCACGCCGCCGGTGTGCAGGCCGTGAACGGCGAGACGATCCTGCCGCGCTTCGGCGCCGTGACGGCCCACCGGTGGCATTTTCGGCGTGGCGATCGGCATCTCGAGTTGCCGCTGCCTGAACCGGACGTGGGCGGCAGACTGCGCCTGATCGGTTTGGGCAAAGCGGCGCTCGGCATGGCACGCGGATTTCGCGCGAGCTTGCGCGCCTGTGGTGTCGACGTCGACGACGGACTTTTGATCGTCCGCGATGCGCCGAAGACGGTGGCGGACGAGCCATGGCGGGTACACGTGGGTGATCACCCGATACCTGGCCCGGCAAGCCTGCGAGCTGCCCAGGCGCTGCTCGAATTCATTGAGGAGCCGCGTGCGCAAGACGTGTACGTGGTGTTGTTGTCGGGCGGTGCATCGGCGCTGTGCGCGCTGCCCGCGGCGGGGGTGACGCTCGAGGAGAAGATCCGCATCACGCGCGAGTTGATGCAGCGTGGCGCGCCGATCACCGAGCTCAATCGCGTGCGTCGGCAGCTCTCGGCCATCAAGGGTGGAAAACTCGCCGAGCGTCTACGGCCCGCGAGGTTTTGTACGCTCGCGATTTCCGATGTGCCGAACGACGACCCGGCCGTCATCGGTTCGGCGCCCACCTGGCGCGAGGATGATGGCTTCCCGGAGTCTCGATCGAGCGCCGAGCGCGCTCCGTATACCGTCATGGCGACGCTCGACGATGCGCTCGCCGAGATCGCCGCGCGCGCCGCTCGCTCAGGCGAAGTCGTCGCGCTCGGACGCTGTATTTACGGCTCGGTCACGGCCGAGGTGCCGCGCCTGCTCGACTCCGTCGACCGCGCGCTCGCCGCACCGTTACCGCCGTCGCAGATGCGCTTGCTGCTCGCCGGTGGTGAACCACTAGTGGAAATACGGGGCGGCGGTCGCGGCGGTCGCGCGCAGGAGCTAGCGCTGCGCCTCGGGCTCGCGCTCGCGGAGCGTGCGCGTACCGACACCCGGTATGCCGCGGTGTGCGGATTGGTTGCGGGGACCGATGGCTCCGATGGTCCCACCGAGGCGGCCGGGGCTTTTTTCGACGGGACATTGGCGGCGCGGTTGCGGGCGGCGGGGGTCGATGCCGCAGCGGCACTCGCCGCGAGCGATTCGAACACGGCGTTGCGTGCGAGCGGTGATCTTTTCGTGACGGGGCCTACCGGAACCAATGTGGCGGATGTCCTCATGGTGGCCGTGACTAGCCGTTAGAATTCGCCGCATGACCGCACAGAACTCGATGGAAAACGCAGCCGTGATCGCCATCGTCGGCGGCACCGGTGAACTCGGTTCGGCCATTGCGCGACGCCTCGTCAAGGCGGGCGAGCGGGTGATCATCGGCTCGCGCGATGCCGCGCGTGCAGCGAGTGGCGCCGCGGCGCTCGTTGCCGAGTTTGCGTCGGCCGTCGGGCGCGTCTCGGGGAGCAGCAACGCCGAGGCGGCGGCCAAAGCCGATCTCATCATCGTCACGGTGCCCTTCGGCTCGCAGGAGGCGACGCTCAAAGATATCGCTGCGGGATTGACGGGCAAGATTCTGGTCGACACCACCGTACCGCTGGTGCCGCCGAAAGTCATGCGTGTGCAGCTGCCCCCCGAGGGCAGCGCTGCCGTGCGTGCGCAAAAGATCCTCGGCGAGGGTGTGCGCGTGGTCTCGGCATTCCACAACGTCGCCGCACACAAACTGGCGACCGACGTCGTGGTCGACTGCGACGTGCTGGTCTTCGGCGACGACAAGGCGGCGCGCGAGGCCGTGATCCGCCTGATCTCGGTCTGTGGTCTGCGTGGCTTGCATGCCGGTGCGTTGGTCAATTCTGCGGCGGCCGAGGCGCTGACCTCCATCCTGATTTTTTTGAACAAGCAATACGCCGTCGATGGCGCGGGCGTCCGCATCACCGGCGATCTGAAGCCGCCCGCTGGCGGCTGAATGCAGCCCGGGGTCAGTTTTTTCGCCCTGCGGGGCATGCCCGAAGTGACGGCGGGTGACGATCTCGCCGCCATGATCCGCGTGGCTCTCGCGCAAGCCGGCATCTCGCTGCGCGAGTCCGATCTACTAGTCGTCGCTCAAAAAATAGTGTCCAAGTCGGAAGGCCGACGGCTGCGACTCGCCGATGTCGAGCCCTCGAGCGAAGCGCGCAAACTCGCGGAGACGGTTCGCAAGGACCCGCGTTTCGTCGAGCTCGTATTGCGCGAGTCGAGCGAGATCGTGCGCGCCGTTCCCGACATCCTCATCACTCGGCATCGCTGCGGCTGGGTGATGGCGAACGCCGGCATCGATCGCTCGAACGTGCCGGGTGGCGATGACACCGTACTGTTGTTGCCACTCGATTGCGATGCGTCGGCACGTGGTCTGCGCGAGGCTTTGGCCCCCGAACGCCCCGCCATCATCATCAGCGACAGTTTCGGTCGGCCTTGGCGTGAGGGGACGGTGAACGTCGCGCTCGGTGTCGCAGGTTACCCCGCGCTGCGTGACCTGCGTGGCGGGCACGATCGCGAGGGCAGGGTGTTGCAGACCACGCAGATCGCACAGGCCGA
>RGYP01000271.1 GCA_010031985.1 Gammaproteobacteria bacterium | reverse complement strand
AACATGTTCACGACGCAGACCCCGGACGAGCGCGTCTATGCGATCAAGCCGATGAACTGCCCCGGCCACGTGCAGATCTTCAAGCAGGGGCTGCGCAGTTATCGCGATCTGCCGATCCGCTACGCCGAGTTCGGCAAGGTGCATCGCTACGAACCCTCCGGTGCGCTGCACGGACTGATGCGGGTGCGCGCGTTCACGCAGGACGACGCCCACATCTTCGTCAATGCCGAGCAGATCACCGCCGAGTCGGTGGCGGTGACGCGCCTCATTCTCGACATCTACCGCGACTTCGGCTTCGATGACGTGCGCATCAAATTCTCCGATCGCCCGCCGAAGCGTGTGGGCTCGGACGACATCTGGGACAAGGCGGAGGCGGCGCTCAAGGAAGCCGCGCGCGTCGCCGGCATCGACTACACGCTGAACCCGGGCGAGGGCGCCTTTTACGGGCCCAAGCTCGAATTCGTGCTGCGCGATGCGATCGGGCGCGATTGGCAGTGCGGCACCCTACAGGTCGATCTCAACCTGCCGGGACGGCTCGGTGCGCATTTCATCGACGAGCACAGCCAGAAACAGACGCCCGTGATGCTGCACCGGGCGATCTTCGGTTCGCTCGAGCGCTTCCTCGGCATTCTCATCGAGCACCACGCGGGGCGGCTGCCGAGTTGGCTCGCGCCGACCCAGGTAGTTCTCATGGGGATCACGGAGCGCCAGGATTCCTACCTTCACGAGGTCGCCGATTTCCTTAAAAATCAGGGGCTTCGGGTCGAAACCGACTTGCGTAACGAAAAGATCGGCTTTAAGATTCGCGAACACACGCTGCAACGCGTGCCCTACCTATTGGTGGCAGGCGACAAGGAAGTGGCAGCGCAGCTTCTGTCCGTGCGTACCCGCAGCGGCAAGGATCTGGGTCAGATGTCCCCGCAGACTTTCGTCGAGCGGTTGCGCGTCGAACTGGATAGCCGCGGGCGCCGAATGTTGGAGGATTGACGTATCTCGACAGCAACAAAGCGCATTCGGCGCAACGAGGAAATCACGGCGCCGCAGGTGCGTGTGATCGCAGCAGACGGCGCGCAGGCCGGAATCATGACCCGATTCGAAGCCCTGCAGCTCGCACAAGGCAGCGATCTCGATCTGGTCGAAGTGTCGCCGATGGCGGAACCCCCGGTGGTTCGCATCATGGATTTCGGGAAGTTTCTCTTCGAGCAGAAGAAGAAAACCCACTCGGCGCAGAAGAAGCAGAAGCAGCAGCAAGTCAAGGAAGTGAAGTTTCGTCCCGGTACGGAAGAGGCCGATTACCAAGTCAAATTGCGTAATTTGCTCCGCTTTCTGACCGAGGGTGACAAGGCCAAGGTAACCCTGAGGTTCCGTGGTCGAGAAATGGCGCATCAGGAGATCGGCCGTCGACTCCTCGATCGGTTGGTTCAAGACCTCGCCGCGCAGGCGAACGTCGAGCAGAACCCGCTGATGGAAGGTCGGCAGATGGTCATGGTGTTTGCGCCGAAGAAGAAGTGATGCGCTGAGCGCGCAACCTCCCCATGGTGGGGCGGTGCCGCCGGTTCATCCGCACGCAAGCGGGCCCTCGCGGGCCTTGTGAGCGCAGGCAAAAAAGGAGTGATTGCAATGCCCAAGTTGAAGACCAACCGGGCGGCAGCGAAGCGTTTTCGCAAAACGGCGAAGGGCTACAAGTCCTATTCCGCCGGCCGCCGCCACAACCTCGGCCACAAGCCGCGCAAAACCAAACGCCAACTGCGTTCGGGCGGCTCGAGTCTCGTGCATGAGAGCGATGTCGGTCGTCTCGACCAGTTGCTGCCGCACGCCAAGTAATCCACCGAGGTAAATCACCATGGCAAGAGTCAAACGTGGCGTGACTGCGGGTCGTCGCCACAAGAAAGTTTTGGGTAAGGCGAAGGGCTACTACAACGCTCGTCGCAAGGTCTATCGCGCCGCCAAACAGGCCGTGATCAAGGCCGGTCAGTACGCGTACAAGGGCCGCCGTCTCAAGAAGCGCGATTACCGCGCACTCTGGATTCAGCGCATCAACGCGGCAGCGCGGCAGTTCGGTCTGTCGTACAGCCGCATGATGAACGGCCTCAAGATCGCCAACATCGAGATCGACCGCAAAATGCTCGCCGACATCGCCGTGCACGACGCAGCGGCGTTTGCGGCGATCGCCACGAAGGTCAAGGCAGCGCTCGGCATCGCCTGAGGATCGGTCGTGGGCGATCTCGCGACCTTGGTCCGCCAAGCACTCGACGACGTGGCGGCGAGCACGACGCTCGCCGCCCTCGACGAAGTGCGCGTGCGGTGGCTTGGCAAGAAGGGTCTCTTCACCGAGCAACTGAAGGCGCTCGGGGCCTTGCCTGCCGCCGAGCGGCCGGCCGCCGGTGCGCGCATCAACGAGGCCAAACAAACGCTGCAGGTCGCGATCGATGCCGCGGCCGAGCAGCTGTCGGCGGCCGCCATCGAGGCAGAACTCGCAGCGGGACGTATCGATGTCAGTCTGCCGGGGCGTGGCGAGTCACGCGGCGCGGTGCACCCCGTGACGCGGGCGCGGCTGCGCATCGAGAGCATCTTCCGCAATTCGGGTTTCGAGGTCGCTTCGGGTCCCGAGATCGAAGACGACTTCCATAACTTTGAAGCGCTCAACATTCCCGCCGACCACCCCGCGCGGGCCATGCACGACACGTTCTATTTTCCGGATGGTCGGCTGCTGCGCACGCACACGTCACCGGTGCAGATCCGCGAACTGCGCAAGGGGCGGTTGCCGCTCGCGATGATCATGCCCGGGCGCGTTTATCGCTGCGATTACGACATGACCCACTCGCCGATGTTTCATCAGGTCGAGGGACTGGTGGTCGATGAAAATGTGAGCTTCGCGCACCTGAAGGCGACACTGCAGGGATTTCTGCAGGCGTTCTTCGAGAAAGAGTTGCGGATGCGCCTGCGGCCTTCGTATTTTCCGTTCACCGAGCCGTCGGCCGAAGTCGACATGTCCTGCGTGTTCTGCGACGGCGCGGGCTGTCGCGTCTGCAAGCACACTGGCTGGCTGGAGATCGCAGGCTGCGGCATGGTGCACCCGAACGTCTTCAAAGCGGCTGGCGTCGATGGCGAACGCTGGACGGGATACGCCTTCGGCATGGGCA
>RGYP01000028.1 GCA_010031985.1 Gammaproteobacteria bacterium | reverse complement strand
CGCTCGGACACCGCGCTGCAGGTTTCCCTGCGACTTCCCTATTTGGCCTTGCTCCCGGCGGGGTTTGCCGTGCCACGACTGTTACCAGCCGCGCGGTGCGCTCTTACCGCACCATTTCACCCTTGCCTGCGATCCCTCCCGCGAGGGGAGTTTGCGCATCGGCGGTATCTTTCTGTTGCACTTTCCGTGGGCTCGCGCCCCCCAGGCGTTACCTGGCGCCGTGTCCGAAGGAGCCCGGACTTTCCTCCGCATCTCGTGAGAAATGCAGCGATCGTCTGGCCGACTCCGAGGGTGACGATACGCGCCGATGCCACCGATCACAAATGCGCGAGCGCACGTTGCGGCGATCAGGGACTCTTCACTACCGACTGCAGGCTCGCGGCACTCAGCGTCGCGCGGCGGCAAGTTCGACCGCGCGTGCATAAGCGGCCTCGCGCCCAAGGCCGCTCGCAGCGGCCGCGATCGCCGCTGCCTTGGCTGCTGGCAAGTGCGCGAGCGCCGCGCGCAGCACGCGCTCCATCACCTCTTCGGCGGCGATCGGCTCGATCGTCGTCGTAGCGCCCTCGCCTGCTGCCTCGAGCGCGGCGCCGGCGATCACCAAAGTGATTTCACCGCGCTCGAAAGCCGGCTCCTGCAGCGCGCGCTGCGCAAGCGCTTCGAGGCGACCGCGATAGACGCTCTCATGCAATTTGGTGAGCTCGCGCGCCACCGCAGCCTGGCGCGTACCACCGAGAACGGCCGCGCAATCCTGCAGCGCAGCCACGATCCGATGCGGCGCTTCAAAGAAAACGAGGGTTCGCGGCTCGCGCCGCAAAGACTCGAGGCGCTCGCGACGCTCGCGCGGTTTCGTCGGCAAAAAACCCTCGAAACAGAAGCGATCGGTGGGTACTGCCGCCACCGACAGTGCAGCCGCGATCGCCGTCGGCCCGGGGACGCTGCGCACCTCGATGCCGGCGGCGGCGGCTCGTTGCACGAGATCGAATCCGGGATCGGAGAGCAGCGGTGTACCAGCATCACTCACGAGTGCGATCACCTCGCCCGCCAGCAGCCGCGCGAGCAGCGCATCGCCACGCTCGCGCTCGTTGTGCGCGTGCAGCGAGATCAACGTCTTTTGCAAACCGAGCGCCGACAGCAACTGACTGCTGCGGCGAGTGTCTTCGGCGGCGATCAGATCGGCCTCGGCCAGAGCCTCGCGCGCCCGCGGCGAGAGATCGGCGAGGTTGCCGATGGGTGTCGCCACCACCTCGAGCCTGCCACGGCCGGTCTTGGCGGATTCGCTTCGGGTGATCTCGCGCTTGCCGCCCGCCACCTGCTCTGCAGCCACTATAATTTCGCTCCCGTGATCTCGCGCGTGTGCATCGTGCCCGCGCCGATCGCGGTATTCAATCGGCACGCTGCCGCACAGGCAGCCGGAGTGCATCGATGACCTCTCGAGCCACGATCGCGGTGCGCCGCGGACTGCTGGTGCTGCTGCTGACGCTCACGCTGACGAGCTGCGCGCCGAACACGCGGCAAACGGCCAGCGTCGAGCGCGCGGCCGCCCTCGCCGAGCGCGGTGATCACGCCGCGGCCGCACGCGAATACGAAGCCGTCGCCGCATCGACGGCCGAGTCTCTCATCGCCAACGCGGCTTGGCTGCCCGCCGCCCGCGAGTGGTTGCGGGCCGCCAACCCCGACGCCGCAGCCCAGGCACTCGCTCGCTTGATGCCGCCGCTCGATGAACTGCAGGTTTTCGATCGCGATCTGCTCGGCGCGGACGTCGCACTCCGCCGCGGCGAAAACGCTCGCGGGTGGGAGTTGCTCGCGGCCTTGCGCGCGCCGAGTGGTGCGGCGCGCATCGATGCCTACCATGCACTCAGGCAGCAACTCGCCCTCGCCACCAACCGACCGCTGCAGGCCATCCGCAGTCAAGTGGAACGCGAAGCCTTGGCGGCCGATGCCGTCGGCGTCGCACAATTGCGCCGCCAGTTTCTCGCCGAGTTGCAGGCGACCGTGGAGCGCGGCATCACGATCGATCCGCGGCTCGCGGGCCGCGACACGCTGGCGAGCGGCTGGCTCGAGGCCGCGCCCCTCGCAGTGCGTGCTGCGCGGGCACCCATCACGGCCAACGCCGGGATCACGGCGGCCTGGCGTAAACGCTACCCCAATCATCCCGCTGCGGCCGCGTTGGCGGTGGTCGGGCAGCCCCCGGCGTCGCAGCCCGCATCGGTCACGGCCGCGAATCTGCGTCCGGCGGCCCCTCCGGCGCTCGCCCCGGCGCTAGCACGCGATCTCGAGGCGGGTGCCGCACCGCTCACGCCTTCCGGTCAACCCCTGCCGCGCGCGCCACACGTCGCGGCCTTGCTGCCGCTCAGCGGACGCAACGCGAGTGTCGGCGCACAACTGCGCGACGGCATCCTCGCCGCCCAGTTCGCCGAACCCGAAGGCACCCGCACACCCGTGCGTTTCTACGACACCGCGCGGCAGAGCGTCGCCGAAGCCATGGCCGCCGCGACGCGCGCGGGCGCCGTATTCCTCATCGGCCCCTTGGTTCGCGAGGAGGTGGTCGCAGCCGCCGCGTACGCCGCGCAGACGGGCGCGCCGCCGATCCTCACGCTCAATTATTTGCCTGCGGATCAGCCCGCGCCGCCCACCGTCAAACAATTCGGTCTGTCGCCAGAGGACGAAGCACGCGCGGTCGCGCAACGCGCGCTCGCCGAAGGGCGCCGCCGCGCCGTGGTGCTCGCACCGGCCGGCGACTGGGGCAATCGCGTGCTCGCGGCGTTTCGCGAAACTCTCGAGGCGGGCGGCGGAGTGATCCTCGCCAGCGAATCTTTGAGCGGTCGCGAAGTCGGCGAGGCCCTGCAATCGGCGCTGCGCGTCGACGACAGTATCGCGCGACACCGCCGCATCCAGGCCGTGATCGACACGCCGCTCGCCTTCCAGTCGCGACGGCGCGCCGACGTCGATTTCGTGTTCACGCCGGGCCAAGCCGCCTCGCTGCGACAATGGCGGCCACAACTGCGATTCCAGGGTGGCGGTGACCTGCCCGCCTACGCGACCTCCGACGTCTGGGATGGACGCGCGGGCTCCGAACTCGCAGGCCTCGTCTTTCCGGACATGGACTGGTCGCTTGCCACCGAAGCGCCCGCCGTCGCCGCGCTACGCGCCGACATCACGGCCGCGTTCGGCGACAGCAACGGCCGCGGTCGTCTGTTCGCCTTCGGTCACGATGCCTGGATGCTGCAGGCCGCGCTGCGCTCGGGCAAAACACCGACCGCCGACTCGCCGCTCGTGGGCGCGACCGGGCAGTTGTCGATCGATGCCGCGGGACGCGTACAGCGCAGCCTGCGCTGGGCAGAGATCGGCAACAGCGGGTTGCGACTGCTCGACGCAATCCCCAACGCCAACAACGGCGGTGACTGAGTCGCGCCATCGCGCCCCGCGGGCGCGCCGTTCGAGCGTGCGCCATTCGGGGGCACACCCGGCTCGCCATCTATGCCTGGGCCGCGACGCCGAAGATTTGGCAGCGGCGCATTTGCAAGCCGCCGGCGCAGAGATCGTGCTGCGTAATTACCGACGACGTCGCGGCGAGCTCGACATCGTCGCCCTCCATCGCGGCGTCGTGCTGATCGTGGAAGTTCGACTGCGCTCGAGCGCCAGTCACGGCGGCGGCGCCGCCAGCGTCGACCGCTGCAAGCAACGCCGGATAATTCATGCGGCCCGACAACTGCTGCAGCAAAGACGCGATCTCGCGCGGCACGCCGTGCGCTTCGACGTCATCGCGCTGTCACCGCAACGCACGTCAGGCAACTCCGCTGGCTGGCACGTCGATTGGTTGCCACACGCCTTCGAGGTGCAGGGCTGAAATCGCCGCCGCGCCGTGGCTCTTGCCACGCCGTTATCTGCACCACCGCTATCTTTGACGCAGCTTTATTTGACGACCTTGAGACTCGGTCGCTTCGGCCGAGCACCTGCAGCAGGCGCCGAGCCCGATGAACCGCTCGGCAAGCCGCGATCGGGCACCAGAGGCCCGGGCACAGGATCACTGGGCGATGGCGGAGTCGGTGGTGGCGAATCTTCTTCGGCGGGGAACATCAGCCCCTCACCCGTCTCGCGCGCATAGATGCTCAGCACGGCCGCGTTCGGAAAACGCAATTGACGCGGTACGCCGCCGAAGCGCGCCTCGAAGATCACCCAGTCGTTGCCGAGATCGAGATGACGCGTGGCGTCGTAGCTGACGTTGAGCACGATACGCCCCTCGCGGATGTGCTCACGCGGCACCTCGACGCCCTCTTTTGCAGCATCGACGATCAGGTGCGGCGTGAGCCCGCTGTCCGTCATCCACTGATGCATCGCCCGTAGCAAGTACGGGCGTCGTGGAATACGGCTGGTGCTCAAGCTTATTTGACGTCCTTCCAGTACTCGCGCTTCAGCAGGTATGCGAAGCCCGTGAACACGAGCAGGAACAGGATGACCCACACGCCGAGCGATTGCCGCTTGGCCTTGTACGGTTCGCCCGCGTACTCGAGGAAGTTGACGGTGTCGCGCAGGAACGCGTCGTACTCTTCGGCGGAGAGTTGCCCCGGCGAGGCGAGTTCGAACGATTGCCAATGCGATTCGCTGACCTTGGCGCCGTCGACGGTTTTTTCGACGGTCTCGAACTTCGCTTCCTGCAAACCCTGCAACGCCGACAAAACGTGCGGCATGGCCGTGCCGGGCAAGGCGAGGTTGTTGGTGCCGTTCGGGTGCTTCGGGTCGACGTAGAACGTCTTCAAAAATTGGAAGACGTAGTCCGAGCCCTTGGAGCGCGTGATCAGGGAGAGATCGGGCGGTGCTTTGCCGAACCACGCTTCGCCGTCGACGGCCTGCATCGGCGAGATCATGTAATCGCCTTTCTTGGTACCCGGCAACAGCAGCAGTTTTTCCATCTGCTCTTCCGGAATGTTGAGATCGGCGGCCACTCGCGAGTAGCGGTTGTACTTGAGCGAGTGGCAACCCGCGCAGTAGCCCATGAAGTTAGCCGCACCGCGCTGCAGCGACGCGATGTTGCTGACGTCGTTACCCGGCTTCCAGTCCATCCAGGCGGCATGCGGACCCGAGCCGGCAGCGAAACCGAGGGAACTCGTCAACGCAAGCGCGAGCCCGAGGGCGGCGATGACAACGGACTTACGCATGGTACGAAACCCTCTCCGGAGCAGGCTTGCACGTCTCGATGCTCGTGTACCACGGCATCAGGATGAAGAACGCAAAGTAAACGGCGGTGAAGATGCGGGCGAGGATGACGTAGAGACCATCCGCCGGCTGCAGGCCGAGGTAGCTCAGCGCCACGAAGGCCACCACGAACAGCGCCAGCGCCAACTTCGAAATCCAGCCCTTGTACCGGATCGACTTCACGGGCGAGCGGTCGAGCCAAGGCAGGAAGAACAGCACCACGATCGCGAGCAACATGAGCAAGGCGCCCATCTGCTGATCGGGCACCGCGCGCAACATCGCGTAGAAAGCCGTGAAGTACCACACCGGCGCAATGTGCTCAGGCGTCGATAGTGCGTTCGCCGGCTCGAAGTTCGGCTTCTCGAGGAACAGGCCGCCGAAGGTCGGCACGAAGAAGATCACGCCGCAGAAGAACAGCAGGAACACGCCCACTCCGACGATATCTTTGACGGTGTAGTACGGGTGGAACGGGATGCCGTCTAGCGGCTTGCCATCGGCGCCCGTCTTGGCCTTGATCTCGATGCCGTCGGGGTTGTTGGAGCCCGTCTGACGCAGCGCCACGAGGTGCATGAGGATGAGGAACGCGATCGCGAACGGCACGGCGATCACGTGCAAAGCGAAGAAACGATTCAGCGTCGAGTCGGCGATGCCGTAGTCACCGCGAATCCATTCGACGATTCCCGGCCCGATGACCGGGATCGTGCCGAAGAGGTTCACGATCACCTGCGCGCCCCAGTAGGACATGTTGCCCCACGGCAGCACGTAGCCCATGAAAGCCTCGGCCATCAGTGCGAGATAGAGGAGCATGCCGAGGATCCACAGCAGTTCGCGGGGCGCACGGTAGGACCCGTACATCAGCGCGCGGAACATGTGCAGATAAACGACGATGAAAAAGAACGACGCACCAGTCGAGTGCAGGTAGCGGATCAGCCAACCCCATTCGACCTCGCGCATGATGTACTCGACCGAATCGAAGGCCATGGCCTCGCTCGGCTTGTAGTGCATCGTGAGGAAGATGCCCGACAGAATCTGGATGACGAAGACCAGCAGCGCCAGCGAGCCGAAGAAATACCAAAGATTGAAATTCTTGGGCGCAAAGTAGCCGATCAGCTGCGAGTCGACGAATTCGTCGACTGGCAGGCGCTTGTTCAGCCAGGCACGGAAACCGGTCTTGCCGGCGGTGGTGTCGGTCGAGGCGGCCATCAGGCAGCTCCTTGGGTGGCATCGACACCGATGACGAGCATCGTGTCGGACTCGAACTTGTGGGGCGGAACGCGCAAGTTGGCCGAGGCCGGCGAACCGTTGAAGACGCGCCCGGCGAGATCGAAGCGCGAGCCGTGGCAGGGGCAAAAGAAACCGCCCGGCCAATCGGCGCCCATCGCCGGATCAGCGACCGTGAAAAACTGCTTGGGCAAACAACCGAGGTGGGTGCAGGCGGCATAGAGGACCAGCACCTCCGGCTTGAGCGAGCGCATGTCGTTCTTGGCGTACGCCGGCTGGTCCGAAGCCTCGGACTTCGGATCTTTGAGGTTGCCGTCGTGACCGCCGAGCTTGGCGAGCGACTCAGGCGTGCGACGCACGACGTAAATGGGCTGCTTGCGCCAGCTCTTGGTGATCATCTGGCCGGGCTCGAGCTTGGAGACGTCGATCTCGAGCGGCGCGCCGAGCGCGCGGGCGCGTTCGGAGGGCTTCCAGGAAGCGATGAAGGGCACCAACGTGAATGCGGCACCGACCGCGCCGGTCGCCGCCGTTGCCACCGTCAGGAATTTGCGCCGACTCAGGTCGGCGTCATCAGGGGTAGCGTTCTCGTCGCTCATGCCATGGTCTCCCGGCCCGACCTCTCCGTCGGGGTGCTATCCGTTGTGCGTGGAAGAGCGGCATTATACACGCGAGTGCTCCCGTGGAGCCGCGGGCTGTGCCGGCGAGGACCAGATGAGCGGGTGGAAAAAAGCAGTCATCTTCCTGAGTGGGTCGCTGGTGGGTGGACTCGCGCTCGCCTTCCTGGCGGTGGCCGGCTTGTACCTGTGGCGACCGGAGATTCTTGCAGCACTCGCCGCCCCCGGAACCTCGCAGGCGGAACCATCACCCGACGCGGGCGAGCCCGCGGGCCCCATGCAAACCGGGAACGTCGAGTCCTCGCCCACCATCGTTGCCCCGCCGGTCGCTCGCGACGCGGGCGCCGCCAGTTATGCGAATGCGGTGAAAATCGCCGCGCCTGCCGTGGTCAATCTGTACGTCACCCGGGTGGCCACGGAGCGTGTGCTGCGCAGTTTCCTCGACGATCCGTTCGGTGAATTCGCACCGCGCTACCGGCGACGTACCGAGCAATCGCTGGGCTCGGGAGTGATCCTCGACGACTCGGGTCAGATCGTCACCAACCATCACGTCATCGACAACGCGACCACCATTCGCGTGCAACTCGCCGACGGTCGCTCCGCCGAGGCCGAGATCATCGGTCGCGACCCCGACACCGACCTCGCGCTGCTGAAGATCGACCTGCCCAACCTGCCGGCCATCCGGCTCGGCCGCTCCGATCTGCTCAACGTCGGTGACGTGGTACTCGCCATCGGCAACCCCATCGGTCTTGCGCAGACCGTGACGCAGGGCATCGTCAGCGCCACGGGTCGCGATCAACTCGGCATCGCCACCTTCGAAAATTTCATCCAGACCGACGCTCCCATCAATCCCGGCAACTCCGGTGGCGCGCTGATCAACACCCGCGGCGAATTGATTGGCGTCAACACGGCGATCATCGCGAAAAGTCTGGGCGTGGAGGGCATCGGCTTCGCGATTCCGGTCAATCTGGTGCGCGGCGTCGTCAATGAAATCGTCACCCGCGGCAAAGTATTGCGCGGCTGGATCGGCGTCGGCACCGAGACCATCGACGCCGAGAGCGCCAAGGCCGCGGGCTTCGATGGCGCCGTGACGCGCATCACGCGCATCGCCGGCGGCAGCCCGGCACAGCAGGCAGGCCTGCTGCCGGGCGACATCATCTTGAAGATCGACGACAAGGCCGCGCGCAGCTCGCGCGAAGTGCAGCTGCGGATTGCCGACACCTCACCCGGACAAACTCTCGCCATCGAGGTGCAGCGCGGCGCCGAGCGCGGTACCGCTCGAGTCCGGGTCGACGAGGCGCCGCAGCAAGTCAGGCCGCGCTGATCAGGCGGGTGCGCGCTTGATCGCGGCGCCGAGCGCCGCCAGTTTTTCTTCGATGGCCTCGTAGCCGCGATCGATGTGATAGATGCGATCGATCTCGGTACGGCCCTCGGCAACGAGACCAGCAAGCACCAGCGATGCGGAAGCACGCAGATCGGTGGCCATCACCGGCGCGGCCTGCAGGCGCGGCACACCCTTGATGATGGCGGTGTTGCCCTCGAGACGAATCTCGGCGCCCATGCGGCGCATCTCGAGCATGTGCATGAAGCGGTTTTCGAAGATCGTTTCGATGATGGTGCCCACGCCCTCGGCCACGGTGTTGAGCGCTGCGAACTGCGCCTGCATATCGGTGGGGAACGCCGGATACGGCGCGGTGCGCAGATCGACCGCCTTCGGCCGGCGGCCGCGCATGTCGATTTCTATCCAGTCGCTGCCGGTGGCGAGCGCGGCCCCCGCTTCCTCGAGCTTCGCGAGCACCGCATCGAGATGCTCGGGCCGCGTATTTTTGAGACGTACCTTGCCGCGCGTGATCGCCCCGGCAACCAAATAGGTGCCACTCTCGATGCGATCCGGCAGCACGCGAAACTGGCCGCCGCGCAAACGCGGCACGCCGTCGATGATGATCTTGTCGGTGCCGGCGCCGCGGACCTTGGCGCCGATCGAATTGAGGAAATCGGCCAGATCGACGACCTCGGGCTCGCGTGCCGCGTTCTCGAGCACGGTCTGCCCCTCGGCGAGGGTCGCCGCCATCATCAAATTTTCGGTGCCCGTGACGGTCACGGTGTCGAGCACGAGCCGCGCTCCGCGCAGGCGCTTGGCGCGGGCGCGGATGTAGCCGTTCTCGATCGATACCTCGGCGCCCATCGCCTGCAGACCGGCGACGTGGATGTTCACCGGACGCGCGCCGATCGCGCAGCCGCCGGGCAAAGAAACGTCCGCCTGCCCGAAGCGCGCGAGCAACGGCCCGAGCACCAGAATCGAGGCCCGCATGGTTTTGACAAGATCGTAGGGCGCGATCGGCTGCTCGAGCGTACTCGCCTCGACTTCGACGTTCATGCGCTCATCGACCGTGACCGTCACTCCCATGCGACCGAGCAACTCGATCATGGTGGTGACGTCTTGCAGATGCGGCACGTTGCCGATCGCCACCGGTTCCGAGGCCAGCAAAGTGCCGGCCAAAATCGGCAGCGCGGAATTTTTGGCGCCGGAGATGCGAACCTCCCCCTCGAGGACCGCACCACCATCGATCTGCAATCTATCCATCAGCGCGCCCCCGCCTCCTCGGGCGTGAGGGCTTCGATGGAGAGCGCGTGGATCTCGCGCCCGACGAGCTCGCCCAAGGTTCGATAGACCATTTGGTGCCGCGCGATGCTGCGCTTGCCGACGAAGGCCTCGCTGACCACCCGGGTCGCGAAATGGGTCTGATCCTCGGACTGGACCACGACGAGGGCGCCGGGCAAGCCGGCACGGATGAGTTCAGCTACTTTTTCGGGGTGCATGCAGGGGCGCTATGATGCCACCTCATGAAGACTCCTGCGCACCCGGCCAAATCGGCCGCTCAAGACGGCACGTCGATCGAGGCGCCACGGCTCGTGGCCGCCGGTCGCCGCGCCCTGAGCATCGAAATCCGTGGGCTCACGGCGCTCGAGGCACGCATCGACGCGAGCTTCGCCGCAGCCTGCCAACTTTGTCTCGCGTGTCGCGGCCGCGTGGTCGTGACCGGCATGGGCAAGTCCGGACACGTCGGCGGCAAGATCGCCGCGACCCTCGCGAGCACCGGCACGCCGGCGTTCTTTCTGCATCCGGCCGAGGCGAGCCACGGCGACCTCGGCATGATCACGCGCGACGACGTCGTACTCGCGCTCTCGAACTCCGGCGAAACGCCCGAGCTGCTCGCCCTGCTCGCCTCGATCACACGGCTCGGCCTGCCGCTGATCGCGATGACCGGCAATGCACACTCGACGCTCGCGCGCGAGGCGCGGGTCCATCTCGACGTCGGTGTCGCCGAGGAGGCCTGCCCGCTCAACCTCGCGCCCACCGCGAGCACCACCGCCGCCCTTGCCATGGGCGATGCGCTCGCGGTCGCGCTGCTCGAATCGCGCGGCTTCACCGCCGAAGATTTCGCGCGCTCGCATCCGGGCGGCGCGCTCGGTCGCCGCCTGCTGCTGCGCGTCAAAGACGTCATGCGCAGCGGCGCCGCCGTGCCGCGCGTCGGGCCCGACACCGCGCTCGCTGACGGTCTGCTCGAGATCTCCAGCAAAGGTCTCGGCATGACGGTGGTGGTCGATGCCGAGGGCCGCGCCATCGGCGTGTACACCGATGGCGATCTGCGCCGCTCGCTCGATCGCCGCATCGACATCCACGGCGCGCGCATTCGCGACGTCATGACTCATCCCTGCAAAAGCATCGGACCGGGCGAACTCGCCGCCGAGGCCGTGCACCTCATGGAAACCCACCGCATCACCTCGCTGCCGGTGGTCGACGAGAAGGGCATGCTCGTTGGCGCACTCAACGTGCACGATCTGCTGCGCAGTGGCGTGATGTGAGCGGATGATTCGCGCATGCGACACGCTCCGAAAATCCGCTCGTTGAATATTTTGTTGGGCTTGACGTTCGCGGCGCTGCTCGCCGCCTGCACACGGTCGATCCCCGATTCGACCACGCGCCTGCCCGCCGGCGAGCGCGACCCGGGATATTCGGCGACCGACACCGTCATCGTGCAAATGGGGGACGATGGCTTGCCGCGCTACCGGCTCGAAGCCGATCGTGTCGAACAAGATGCCCATTCGCTGGAAGTCAGTCTGCACGCCCTGCGCTTCGAGACCCGTGCCGGCGACGGCGAGCCGTGGCAGGTGCGCGCCCCGGATGGCCTGCTCTCCGCCGACGCACAACGTCTCGATCTCTCAGGCGGCGTGACGGTCAGCACCGAAGGCGCGGCCGCGCGCAGCGGCGGCTCGTTGCAGCTGGTGACACCGCGACTGCAGTACGACCTCGAGTCTTCGCGGATGCGCGCACCCGGCGCGGTCAAAGTTTCCCTGCAGGGTCACGAGCTCGCGGCGAACGGCCTCGAGGCCAACCTGCGCACCGGACAAGTGCGCCTGCAGTCAGACATCCGTGGACGCTTCGCACCGTGAAGTCACACGCCATCGTCGATCGTTGGTGCAGAATTTTTCGGCGGCAGACCGCGCCTTGGGTCGCACTCTGCGCGCTGCTTCTGTTTGCCGGGTGGCCCGCGGGCGCTCGCGCCGACGACGGCGACATCACGCTCGATGCGTCATCCTCCGAGGTCGATTACCGCAGCAACACCCTGCTCTTTCGTGACGTGGTGATCACCCAAGGCAATGTGCGCGTCTCGGCACAACGGTCGCGGGCCACGGGTCTCGATTTCAATGATTCCACCTGGACCTTCAGCGGCATGGTGCGCCTGACCGTGGACGGCGGAGAACTGCGTTCGGACGAGGCCACCGTGGTCTTCGAGCGCAATCGGATCGTGCGCGCCACCATCCGCGGCAAGCAAGCCGAGTTCGAACAAAAATTGCGCGATGGCGGCAAGGCCCGCGGCCGCGCCGGCGCGGCC
>RGYP01000270.1 GCA_010031985.1 Gammaproteobacteria bacterium | reverse complement strand
GGGCGCAAGCCCGTGATGCCGGTGCCGATGATGAACGTCATCAACGGGGGCGCGCACGCCGACAACAGCCTCGATGTGCAGGAGTTCATGATCCTGCCGGTCGGCGCCCGCAGCTTCGGTCACGCGCTGCAGATGGGCGCCGAGGTTTTTCATACTTTGAAGGCGATTCTCAAGGGCAAGAAGCTCACCACCGCGGTGGGCGATGAGGGCGGGTTTGCACCCGATCTCCCCTCGAACGAGGCGGCGCTCAAACTCTTGCTGCAGGCGATCGAGAAGGCGGGCTATCGAGCGGGGCGCGACATTTATCTCGGACTCGACGTGGCGAGCTCCGAATTTTTGAAGAATGGCAAGTACGAGTTGCACGGCGAGGGGCGCAGTTTCAGTGCCGCGCAGTTCGCCGCCTATCTTGCGAAGTTGGTCGACAAATATCCGATCATCACCATCGAAGACGGCATGGCCGAAGGCGACTGGCAGGGCTGGGCGGGCCTCACCCGAACTTTGGGCAAGCGTTGTCAGCTCGTGGGCGATGATCTCTTCGTCACCAACACGCAGATCCTCGCCGAGGGCATCCGTCAGGGCATTGCCAACTCCATCCTCATCAAGGTCAATCAGATCGGCACGCTGACCGAAACGCTCGAGGCGATCGCGATGGCGACGGGTGCCGGTTACTCTGCAGTGGTTTCGCACCGTTCGGGTGAGACGGAAGACACGACGATCGCCGACATCGCGGTGGCCACGTCGGCAACGCAGATCAAGACCGGCTCGATGTCGCGGTCGGATCGCATTGCCAAGTACAACCAGTTGCTGCGCATCGAGGAAGAACTCGGCGGCAAGGTGCGCTATGCGGGACGTGAGGCTTTTCCGATAAAGATCTGACCGCAAAGGGGTTTATTTTGTGTCAGTCGCGGTTTACCATTCCCCGCCAATGACCAAGGGGGTTGTCGGCGTATTGGTTTGCTTGACGGTGCTGCTGCAGTACCGCATCTGGTTGTCCGACGACGGCGTACGCGAAGCCTACCGACTGCGACAAGCGGTCGCGCAGCAAACCTCCACCAACGCTGACCTCACGCGCCGCAACGATCAACTCGCGGCCGAAGTCGCCGATCTCAAGAGTGGCATGACGGCGATCGAAGAGCGCGCGCGCAGCGAGCTCGGGATGATCGCTGGCGGCGAGTCGTTCTATCAGGTCGTGCCGAAGGTGGTGGTTGCGGCGCCCGCGGATACGGCATCGCCTTCGGCGGCCGCACCGCCCTCGTCGGTGGCACCACCGGCGTCGGCATCGCCTCCCGCGGCGGGCGCGCCGCAGGTCGAGCCCACCATCGCCACCCGCACGGCGCAGCGCTGAGTCTGCGCGCTTGAGCGACCCGCAATACTGGCTCGTCATGCCGGCGGCCGGGCGGGGCCAGCGACTGGGCGCCGATCTACCCAAACAATATTTGACCCTCGTCGATCGCAGCATGCTCGAGTGGGCGCTGCAGCCGTTCGCAACCGATGCGCGCTGTCTCGGGCTCGCCGTGGCCTTGAGTCCGGGTGATGTGCACTGGCCTGCGGTACGCACACGTTTGCAGCGACCGGTCATCGAGGCGCCGGGAGGTGCCACGCGCAGCGATTCGGTGCGACAGACGCTCGAAACGCTGCGCACGCGTGGCGCGCGGGACGCCGACTGGGTGTTGGTGCACGATGCAGCGCGACCCTGCGTCACCGCTGCCGAGATCGCCGCGCTGCGTCAGGGCGTGGTGCGCGCGGATGCGACGGCTGACTCGCCGCTCGCGGGCGGCTTGCTCGCGCTGCCGCTCGCCGATACTTTGAAGCGCGGTTCGGCAGCCGGTGCCGCCGTCGTCAGCGCCGAGACCGTGGCGCGCGAAGGCTTGTGGCGTGCCTTGACCCCGCAGATGTTTCGCCTCGGGGCGTTGCTCGCGGCGCTGCGGGCGGCGGTCGCCGCGGGCCGCGTGCCGACCGACGAGGCGCAGGCCATGGAGTGGCAGGGTGCCACGCCTCGGCTCGTCACCGGCGAATCCACCAATCTCAAGGTCACGACCACCACCGATCTCGTGCTCGCCGAGGGCATACTGCGGGCACGCGTTGCCGGAGGTGCGGGATGATTCGGGTCGGTTCGGGTTTCGATGTGCATGCCTTCGGGTCGGGTGATCACGTCATGTTGGGCGGCGTACGCGTGCCGCACGAGGCGGGCGTGGTGGCGCACTCTGATGGCGATGTGCTGTTGCATGCGCTGACCGATGCCTTGCTCGGCGCCGGCGGGCTCGGCGACATTGGCCAGCATTTTCCGGATAGCGACCCACGTTGGCGCGGCGCGGCGAGCGGACAGTTCCTGCGTCACGCCGTGAGTCTTCTCGAGCAGCATGGCTACCGCGTGATCAACGCCGACCTCACGCTGCTGTGCGAGGCGCCGCGCCTCGCCGCGCACCGCGCCGTCATCCGCGAGTCCGTCGCCAGACTGCTCGGGGTTGCGCTCGATGCCGTCAATCTCAAGGCGACGACCACCGAAAAAATGGGTTTCCTCGGTCGCCGCGAGGGCATCGCCGCCGAAGCCGTGGTGCTGATCGAGCGTCGTTGATTTTCGCGCCGCTCGCTCACGAAGAAATCACCCATGTCTTTCGACCTCTGGCGCCGTCTTGCCATCCAGCCGCCGCGCGCGGTCGAGCCGCCTGCGGGGTCGGCGCGGCTGCGCCTGCAACCCGAAGACTTCGAGGTGCACGAGGAGTTGGGGTTCGCCGCCTCGGGGCAAGGCGAGCATGTGTTATTGCAGGTGCGCAAGCGTCTGGCCAACACGGCTTGGGTGGCACGCGAGCTCGCACGACTCGCCGGCGTACGGCACTTCGATGTGGGTTATGCGGGGCTCAAAGATCGTAACGCGGTCACGACGCAGTGGTTCACCGTGCCGTCGCGCCGACGCGACCCGGCGAGTTGGATCGGTACGGGTGGCGAGGGCTACGAAGTCATCGCCGCCACGGCGCATGCGCGCAAGCTGCCGCGGGGCGCGCTCGCCGGCAATCGATTTCGGATCGTGCTACGCGATTTCGTCGGCGAGGCGGCACAGCTCGAGCGTCGCGTCGCCGCGATTGCCGTTGCCGGGGTGCCGAATTACTTTGGTCCGCAGCGCTTCGGTCGCGACCTTGGCAATTTGCGTG
>RGYP01000269.1 GCA_010031985.1 Gammaproteobacteria bacterium | reverse complement strand
CTCGCTGCGCCGCGGCGCAGCCGAGGCCATCGAAGCCATCATTCATGGCGACCAGCGCAGCTCACGCGTGGTCGGCAAACGAGTCGAAGACATCGCCCTGCCAGAAAGCGCCAAGATCGGCTGCATCGTGCGCGGCAACGAAGTGATCATGGCGCACCACGATACCGTCGTGCAGGCCGACGACCACGTCGTGCTGTTCATCACAGATCGCCGTCACGTCGATCAGGTGGAGCGACTGTTCCTCGGCGAAACCGCCGGCAGGCGCTGAGCGCGGCATCGACCATGCTCGCGGTCGCGCATGTTTTAGGTCTCATGATGGCGTTCTTCGCCATCACCTTCGTGATGCCGATGCTGTGCTCGATCATCACGCAAGATGGCATGTTCATCGACTTTGCCATCGCCGCGGCCATCAACGTGATACTCGGTCTCGTCATTGCCGTGCTCACGCGTCGTTACAAACGTGAACTCAAGGCGCGCGACGGCTTCCTGCTCGTGACCCTCGCCTGGGTGCTGATGTCGGGCTCTGCCGCGGTGCCGCTGCTCATCGCCCTGCCCGACCTCAGCTTCACTGATGCCTACTTCGAGACCATGTCCGGCCTCACCACCACCGGCTCCACGGTGTTGACCGGTCTCGATGCCTTGCCGCCGTCGATCAATCTTTGGCGGCATGCTCTGCACTGGTTCGGCGGCCTCGGCATCATCGTGCTGGCGGTCGCCATCCTGCCTCTGCTCGGCGTTGGCGGCATGGCGCTCTATCGGGCCGAAACGCCCGGGCCCATCAAAGACGAAAAGTTGACGCCGCGCATCACCGGTACGGCAAAGGTGCTCTGGATCACGTACGGCGGCATCACCATCATCGGCATCATCGCGTTGCGGGTGGCGGGGATGAACTGGCTCGATGCGATCTGCCACACCTTTTCGGCCATGGGTCTGGGCGGCTTCTCGACGCATGACGCGAGCGTCGGCTATTTCAAGTCGGCGCTCGTCGAATTCATCTTGATATTGCTCATGGTGGCGGCATCGCTCAACTTTGCGCGTCATTTCATCGCGGTGCAGAGTCGGTCGATCAATCCTTATCGGCAAGATCCCGAAGTGCGGGCGGTGCTCATCGTTCTTTCTGCCAGCATTCTCGGCATCGCGATTCTGCTGACGTCTCGCGGCACCTATCCCGAATTCTTTGAATCACTGCGCCATGCGGCCTTTGCAGTCGTTTCAGTCGCGACTACGACCGGATTCGCTGCGCAGAATTGGGATCTGTGGCCCGTCTTCGCGCCGGTGTGGATGCTGTTTTTGTCGTGCATCGTCTGCAGCACGGGCTCCACCGGCGGCGGCATCAAGATGTTTCGTACGCTGCTGCTGGTGCGACAGGCGCAGCGCGAGATGAAACAGATCGTGCATCCGTCGGCGGTGCTGCCGATTCGCGTCGGCGGTCAGGTCATTCCCGAGCGCATCATCGCCTCGGTGCTGGCGTTCATCTTTTTGTACTTCATGACCGTCGCACTGATGACGTTCTTGTTGCTGATCTCCGGCATGGAACTGATACCCGCCTTCTCGTCGATCGTCGCCAGCATCAACAATATGGGACCCGGCATTGGCCCGACCGGGCCAGCTGGCAATTATCAGGGCCTCTCGGACTTCCAGACTTGGGTCTGCACCTTCACCATGCTGCTCGGCCGCCTCGAGATTCTCAGCGTGCTGGTGCTTTTTTCGCCCGCGTTCTGGCGAAAGTAGCCTTCTTCCAGAGCGGGAATCGCGGCGCGGCGTGACGCGGCTCAGTACCGCCAACTGCGCGTGTCGGCACCTTTGGGGGCGGTCATGAGCATGCGCTCGGCGGCCCAGGGCAGCACCATCTGCGGATAACGCAAACGCGAATAGGCATTGGCGCGAGTGTGATCGCCATTCCAGCAATGCTCGTCGCGATCGCCGTAGTCGATGACGGCGTCGGCTGCAGGCTCGGCGCTGCGCAAGAATTCTTCGACGGCGTAGACCGCGTTGTTGAGGTAGTAGTTGTCCATGTCGCCAACGTAGAGGCGCAGCTTGCCGCGCAGTTTCGGTCCGAGCGTCGCCCAGTCTCGGCGCAAGATGTGCCCGAGGTCGTAATTGTCGCGCCAGTAGGCGGCAGTCACCGGATCGATCTCGCCGGTGAGTCGATCCCAGATGCGACGCGGATAACCGTCGGCACCCACCGGTGAATAGACGGATTCCCACACGTCCCACTGATCGCCGCTGCGGCCCCGGGTACCGAGCGCGTACTCCCAAAGATTGTTTTCTTCGATGGTGGTGTCGACGTGACCGAGCCAGTTGCGATGCGCGGGCCGCGGCGTGCGCTTGAAGCGGTTCGGCATGTAGTAGGCGTTTTTGTCCTCGTAGATGTTCACCGTCATGTAGTGACGAAAGTCGATGGGGTCGGGGCAGGCGATCCAGGCGCCGTTGTAATCGTCGGGATAGAACATCTGCACGGCCATCGCGATCCAGCCGCCCGTGCTGCCACCGAAGACGAACCGCGCCCAACCCTGACCGATGCCGCGAAAGCGCTTTTCGATCTCGGGGATGAGTTCGTACTGGATGGCGTCGCCGTACGGCCCGTTGTTCGCCGAGTTGACGCCGTAGGAGTCGTCGTAGAAGGGCGTCGGGTGCTGGATCTCGACCAGCAGCACGCGCGGGAAACCCTTGCCGGTCCAGGCTTGGAAGAACTCCCACTCGAGTTGCTGCTGGATGCGGTTGTAACCCGCGAGCTTGAAGCGCTTGCTGTAGTCGGGCTTGAGATCGGGATCGGGCGGCGTCTCGCGCCAGCTCGACGGCGCCGACGGAAAGTGGCCGTGGTTGATCACGAGCGGATAGCGCGCGCCCGGATGGTCGTCGAAGCCCTGCGGCAAGGTGACGAAGGCGCCGAGGTACGTGTCGCGACCCCAGAACTTCGAGAGACGCTCGCTGCGGATGCGGACGTATTTGACCCACGGCGTGTCCTGGAATTGCGGCAGCGGCGGGATGACCTCGCTCAGTACCAGCTTCGGCAGCGGGCTTGCGTCGAGAGCGCCACGCCAGCGCAGCGACACGGGTCGCGAGTAGAGATTGCCCGGCTTCTCGCGCCACTGCTGACCTTCGCCCTTGTCGGGGGGCAGCTTGAGCACGCGACCGTCGCCCAAGCGGAACGTCTCGTAGCGGTTGAGGAAGGCCTG
>RGYP01000268.1 GCA_010031985.1 Gammaproteobacteria bacterium | reverse complement strand
AGAAAGTCGATGCCCTGCGGCCGTTCGGCGGCGTACGCATCGAGGACAATTTGGCAGTGATCGCCGACGGTTGCGACAACCTGACGCGAGCCGCGTTCGGCCGTTCTTGAGCAGAACGTTTCGCTACGCGGCGGCGGCTTTGCGGGCGCGCGGCTTTGCCGCAGCCTTGGCCTTCTTCTTGGCCTTCTTGCCTTCAGTCGCCTCGGTGTCGATCGCCGGAGCGGCTGCCTGATCGACGAGCTGCATCAGCGCCATCGGCGCCGAATCGCCGGGTCGCGGCATCATGCGCAGGATGCGCGTGTAACCACCGGCACGCGCCTTGAATCGCGGGCCAAGATCGCCGAACAGCTTCTCGACTACCGCGTTGTCGCGCAGTCGCGAAAACGCCAGACGTCGGCGCGCTTCGCTGTCGGTCTTCGCCAGCGTGATCAGCGGCTCGACCACGCGACGCAGTTCCTTCGCCTTCGGCAAAGTGGTGCGGATGGTCTCGTGACGCAGCAGCGCGACGCTCATGTTGCGCATCAGCGCATGGCGATGCGGTGCATTGCGCGAGAGTTGCCGCCCGGAAAGTCGATGACGCATAAAGAACTCCGATGAATCAGTCGTGGCTCGCGGTCAAGCGACCGCGGGTGCTCACATCAAACCGCCGCGATCCTCGTCGTGACGCAGACCCGCCGGCGGCCAGCCGTCGAGGCGCATGCCGAGCATCAGCCCGTGACTCTGCAGCACTTCCTTGATCTCGGTCAAAGATTTCTTGCCGAGGTTCGGGGTGCGCAGCAGCTCGACTTCTGTTCGCTGCACGAGATCGCCGATGTAGTGAATGTTTTCGGCCTTGAGACAGTTGGCGCTGCGGACGGTGAGCTCGAGCTCGTCGACCGGGCGCAACAGGATGGGGTCGAACTGCGCGGCTTCGGACTTGCCACCGGCTTCTTCCTCGCCCTGCAGATCGACGAACACCGACAGCTGATCTTTGAGGATGCCGCCGGCGCGACGGATCGCCTCTTCGGCGTCGATCGTGCCGTTGGTCTCGATGTCGAGGATGAGCTTGTCGAGGTCGGTACGCTGCTCGACGCGCGCGGCGTCCACCGAATAGGTGACGCGACGGATCGGGCTGAACGAGGCGTCGAGCTGCAGTCGACCGATCGGTCGAGTGGCTTCTTCGAACGCCGCACGCTGCGAGGCCGGGCGATAACCGCGGCCGCGCTCGACGCGCAGCACCATGTTGAGTTCGCCGGCCTTGGTAAGGTTCGCGATCACGAGTTCCGGATTGACGACCTCGACGTCGTGGTCGGTCTGGATGTCACCTGCGGTGACCGGACCCGGGCCTTTCTTTGACAGGCGCAGTTCGGCCGAATCGCGGCTATGCATGCGAATCGCAACCTGCTTCAGGTTGAGCAGCATGTCGACCACGTCTTCCTGCACACCTTCGATGCTGGTGTACTCGTGCAGCACGCCTTCGATTTCCGCTTCGGTGATCGCCGCACCGGGCATCGAGGAGAGCAGCACGCGACGGAGCGCGTTGCCGAGCGTGTGGCCAAAGCCGCGCTCGAAGGGCTCGATGACCACGCGCGCCTGGCGCGGGGCAAGCGGGCTGACCTTCACCACGCGCGGCTTGAGGAATTCGCTGACGGATCCTTGCATGTTCAAATCCTCTTTCCTGTCCCGAGTATTACTTCGAGTACAACTCGACGACCAGGTTTTCGTTGATGTCGGGCAGGATTTCGTCCCGCGCCGGCACCTGCTTGAAAACGCCCTTCATTTCTTTGTCGTTCACTTCGACCCACTCGGGCAGGCCGACTTGTGAAGCGATCTGCATCGCGTTCTGGATGCGCAGCTGCTTGCGCGACTTCTCGCGCACCTGGACCACGTCGCCCGGGCGCAGCTGGCACGACGGGATCGTCACCACTTCGCCGTTGACCTCGACACCCTTGTGGCTGACGAGCTGGCGCGCTTCGGCGCGCGTGGCCGCGAAGCCCATGCGGTAGACGACGTTGTCGAGACGGCACTCGAGCAGCTTGAGCAGGTTCTCACCCGTCGAGCCGGTACGACGCGCAGCCTCGGTGTAGTAGTTGGCGAACTGACGCTCGAGCACACCGTACATGCGGCGCAGCTTCTGCTTCTCGCGCAGCTGGCTGCCGTACTCGGAGAGCCGCGTCTTGCGCTCACCCTTGATGCCGCCCGGCGGCACCTGCAGCTTGCACTTCGACTCGAGCGGCTTGACTCCACTCTTCAAGAAAAGATCGGTGCCCTCGCGACGAGCGAGCTTGCACTTGGGACCAATGTATCGGGCCATCAGGAATTCCTCTTGCGACGCGGCGTCAGACGCGACGCTTCTTGGGCGGGCGGCAGCCGTTGTGCGGGATCGGCGTGACGTCGAAAATGCTGGTGATCTTCAGACCGCAATTGTTGAGTGCGCGCACCGCAGACTCGCGACCCGGCCCAGGTCCCGCGACGCGCACTTCGACGTTGCGCAGCCCGTGTTCCTGAGCAGCGGTGCCTGCCTTTTCGGCGGCCACCTGCGCAGCGAACGGTGTCGACTTGCGCGAACCACGGAAACCACAACCGCCCGACGTCGCCCAGGACAGGGTGTTGCCCTGACGGTCGGTGATCGTGATGATCGTGTTGTTGAACGACGCGTGGATGTGCGCGATGCCGTCGAGCACGTTCTTGCGTGCCTTCTTCGGCTTCTTCGCGCCTGCGGCGGCGGATTGCTGCTTCTGTTCTGCCATGTGTTTTTGCCTGTTGACGCTGGTGGGCAACTAGCCCGAATCAACCCTTGCCCGGAGGCGCGTTGAGCTTGACGGCCTGCTTGCGCGGCCCCTTGCGCGTGCGCGCGTTGGTGCGCGTACGCTGCCCGCGGACCGGCAGACCCTTGCGGTGGCGCATGCCACGGTAGGTTCCAAGGTCCATCAGACGCTTGATGTTCATCGAAACTTCACGACGCAGGTCGCCCTCGACCAGACCCTTGGCGATCTGCGCACGCAGCGCATTCACTTCGGATTCGGTGAGATCTTTGACCTTGGTGGTCGGATCGACGCCCGCTGCCTCGCATACGGCGCGCGAACGGCTACGGCCCACGCCGTAGATGTGCGTGAGACCGATGACCACATGCTTGTTCATCGGGATGTTTATGCCGGCGATACGTGCCATTTTTCCTGCCCCGAAGCCGCGAAAAAGCG
>RGYP01000267.1 GCA_010031985.1 Gammaproteobacteria bacterium | reverse complement strand
TGAACTTTTTGCCGTCGATGAGTCAGAGTTGATGATTCGCTCGCCGACAATGTGCCTCGAGGATCGTGGCGATTACCACAACCGCAGACCTTCATCGATTTATGCGTACCATAAGCCGCGTCAAAATCAGACGGTCAGGCGATTGATGCCATCGAGCGCAGCAGTCTTGTAGCATTCGGCCAGCGTTGGGAAATTGAACACTGCATCGGCAAAGTAATCGATGCTGCCGTTGTGCCCCATTAGCACCTGTCCGATGTGAATGAGCTCGCTGGCGCCCTCGCCCATAATGTGAACGCCGAGAAGCTTCCTGTCGTCCGGACTGAAGATGATTTTCAGCAGGCCCGTTCGGTCGCCGATAATCTGACCGCGGGAAATCTCACGATAATTTGCCTTGCCGATTTCATAGGCGATGCCCGCAGCGGTGAGTTCGTCCTCCGTCTTGCCTATGGTCGAAATTTCGGGAACGGTGTAGATCCCGTACGGAAAGAGGCCGATGCCACCGCTGTGATCATCGCGCAAACCGAAAGCATGTCGTGATGCAGCGCGCCCTTGCTCGTATGAGGTCGACGCCAGCGAGGGAAAGCCAATGACGTCGCCCACGGCGTAGACATGCTCCGTATTGCTTTGGAAATGCTCGTTGACGGGAATACGATTACGATCATCGACCTTGACGCCAGCATTACCGAGCTGCATTCGGTCCGTCGCACCGACCCGACCGATGGAGTAGAGCGCGGCTTCGGCGTGCAACATCTTGCCGCTCTTCAGTCGAACTTCGACTGGCTTGGACAACTCATCCCTGATGTGGATGTCGGCGACTTCCTCCCCAAGTCGCATGGTCACATTGCTCTGTTGCAGTACGTAGGTGAGCGCAGCGGAAACTTCATGGTCGAGGAAAGGCAACAGCACCGGTCGTTTATCGACGATGGTGACGCGAACACCGAGCGCCGCGAACATCGAGGCGTACTCCACGCCGATGACTCCAGCGCCGACGACGATGATGGAGCGCGGCAAGCGCCTCAGTCCGAGCACGTCGTCGCTGGTGAACACCCGTTGTCCATCAAACGGTATGTGCGGATCGCGTGCCGCCTCGGTTCCGCAGGCGATTACGATCTTCTCCGCTGTAATCTGGCGCTTGCCGTGTCCGGTCGCCGTAGACAGCTCAAGCAGGTGCGGGTCGACGAAGGTCGCCGTTGCCTCAATCAATTCAACCCGGTTACGCGCCATCTGGTTGCGAATGACGTCGATCTCTGAGCGCACCACTTGGTCGACGCGAAAGAGCAGATCCTCGATGACGATGTCCTGCTTGACGCGATATGAAGAGCCGTAGATCCCTCGCTCCCGATACCCCGACAGATGCATCACCGCTTCTCTGAAGGTCTTTGAAGGAATCGTGCCGAAGTTCACGCAGATTCCACCCACGGACCGAGCGCGCTCGATGATTGCAACAGACTTGCCGAGCTTCGCCGCCTGAATGGCGGCGCGCTGCCCCGAGGGTCCCGAACCGATCACGGCTAATTGATAGTCGAACGACGGCGTGCGCATCTCTTCCTCCTCAGCAGATCAAGTTTTCAAACAATAGCCACGAGGCAAATAAAATGCATCGATGCCGTCCGCTACGTGGAAGGATTTCGATGGGCGGCACACAAAATCTGCGCAGGTCTACACTCAATCCTGAGTTTTAGCTGCGGAGTCCTTGTGTCACGTCATCCTGCACTTTATCAGCTCAATGCCCGGGTCTATCTGACAGAGCGGCAGCGCGAGCTCGGTCGACCGGTGACGCTCGACGATTTGCCCGATTCGTTCATCGACACCCTCGCCGCCAACGGCGTGGAAATTCTCTGGCTGCTTAGCGTCTGGAGTCTGGGCGAGAAGTCACGACAGATTTCGCTGTCCAATCGGGAATGGCTGGAGGAGTTCGAATCGACGCTTCCCGATCTGCAGCGTGATGATATCGGTGGCTCCGGCTTTGCCGTCCGCGAATATACAGTCGCGGAAAAAATGGGAGGCCCACGAGCACTAGGCAGGCTGCGACACCGTCTTGCGTCCCGTCAAATTCGACTTATGCTCGACTTTGTTCCCAATCATATGGGACTCGATCATCCTTGGCTGGATTCGCACCCGGAATTTTTCGTGCAAGGCAGCACGGAGCAATTACGCAACGAACCGCAAAACTATTTCGTACACCAAGCGAATCGAAAGATCTTTGCACACGGGCGCGATCCTTATTTTCCGGGCTGGCCGGATACCGTACAGCTCGACTACTCGAATCCGGCCCTGCAGACGGAACTGAAGAGCCAGCTTCTCGACATCGCCACGCAATGCGATGGTCTGCGCTGCGACATGGCCATGCTGGTGACGCCGGAGGTCTTTCTGCGAACCTGGGGAAAACAGATGGCAGATTTCTGGACGCCGACCATCGCTGCCATCAAGGAAAAACATCCAGGTTTCATCTTTATGGCGGAGGTTTACTGGGACATGGAGTGGCAGCTGCAGCAGGCGGGCTTTAACTACTGCTACGACAAGCGCTTGTACGATCGCTTGCGAGACCGAGATTACGCGGGGGTTCGCGGGCATCTGCGGGCCGATCTGACTTATCAGAGCAAACTCGCGCGGTTTCTCGAAAATCACGATGAGCCCCGTGCCTGTGCGACGTTCACCCTTACGCATCACATACCGGCCGCCGTCCTCACCTTCTTGTCCCCCGGCCTGAGGTTCTTTCATCATGGCCAGGCCGAAGGTCGTCGCAAACGCATCTCGCCACACCTCATACGGGCACCTGACGAGACCGTCGACCTGCAGGTAGCCGCGCTCTACGCGAAACTTGTATACCTGCAGAAAGACCGTGTGTTTCACGACGGCGACTGGGAAGCCATCGAAATTTCCCGTGTATGGCCTGAGAACTGGAGCTCAGAGTGCCTGATGGCGTGGACCTGGCGTTCGTCACCTCACGATGTAGTACTCTGCGTCGTGAATCTGGCCGATCACGAAGCTCAGGGTTGCCTCGAGTTACCGCAGTGGTTACAGCCATTATCGAACGGTGCGTGGTCGAATCTTTGGACAGACACCGCATTTACGATGCCCGAAGATCAGTGGCGTCAGGGACGATGGACCCTGTTCGCGCAGCCCGCACAAGTTTTCGTCATCCGGCATCAATTGCAGGCCTGATCCCGCAGGAACTTG
>RGYP01000266.1 GCA_010031985.1 Gammaproteobacteria bacterium | reverse complement strand
TGTCAATCACATGACCAAGGCGTATATGACCAACCTCTCCGCTCTCCAGCCCGCCCTTGTCGGTCAGTTGCTGCGCATCGACCCGACGCGCGCTGCTGATCATGACGACGTTTACGCAGCCGCCAGCGACCCCTCGATTTGGGAGCAACACCCGGCCCGCGATCGCTGGAAGCGCGAGGTCTTCGATGCTTTTTTCACGGGCGGTCTGAAGTCGGGCGGAGCTTTGACGGTGCGCGATGTCGTCACGAACGAGGTCATCGGCTCGTCACGCTATTACTCGTGGTCGCCCGAGGGGCGACACCTGTCCATCGGCTACACGTTTCTCGTTCGACGTTGCTGGGGTGGCACCTACAACCACGAACTCAAAAAACTGATGCTGGATCACGCGCTCGGGTTCGTGGATCGCGTCTGGTTCCACATCGGCGCCAATAACGTGCGGTCTCGACGGGCGATCGAGGCGATCGGCGCCGTTTTCGACAAAGAAATCGCCAATGATCCCGATTGGAACGGTGTCTCGATGGCGTACTATGTCATCGATCAGCGTACCCGAAAAATCTAGCCGCATCGCCATGAACGACTCCAAGCCCGCATCGACTTTTCCTGACAGACTCAGCGTCGACCCTGCCAGCCGCCACTACGACGAAGCAATTCTTTCGCGCGAAGTGGGTATTCGCTTGAATGGGGTCGAATACACCAACGTCGAGGAATACTGCATTTCCGGCGGCTGGATCCGAACCACCATCGGCAAAACGCTCGATCGACGGGGCAAGCCTCTCACCATCACTCGCAAGGGAGTGGTCGAACCGTTTTTCAAAGATTGAGGTGTCAGGGAGCATTCGATGATCACGGGACTCTACGCAGGATTGTGCGGAATATTGCTGATCGTCCTCTATCTGCGCGTCAGTCAGCGGCGACTCGAGCAGAAAATAGGTGCGGGATCGGGGGGTGACATCGAGCTCGAACAAAGAATTCGTGCTCATGCTAACTTGATCGAGAGTGCGCCGCTTGTGCTGATTCTGCTTTATCTTTTCGAGCAGACCGGTCCTGGCGCATTCTCGGTGCACGCCTACGGAGCCACTTTCCTCATCGCGCGCTTGTGTCACGCGCAGGGTATTTCGGGCAGCTTCGAGCGCACGCCTGGTCGTCTGATCGGGTCGATCGGTACCTTGTTGGTGATGCTCGGGCTTTCCGTCGTGCTCATCATGCGCAGCTTCGGCGGCTGAAAGTCATGTGGCGCGGACCGCCGTACTGGTTCCCGATCAAGCGCTACGGGTTGGGGCTGGGGACTGCCGAACTGCTGGCAGGGCTGGATCGTTCTAGGCGTGTATCTCGCCTTGCAGCCGATCGGCGCGCTGTTTTTTCCGCCGCATTTGCGTCTGACGGAGTTTTTGATTCACGTTCACGTCACCACTTTGACCCTGATCTTCGTTTGTTGGCTCAAAGGAGAGCCGCCGCGTTGGCGTTGGGGCCGATGACGCGCTGCAGAACTCAGTCGCCGAGTCGGCGGGCGATGAGGGCTGCGGCTTCTCGGGTGGCGGGGTCCGCAGCCAAACCCTGCAAAACGCCGCGCTGATCCGGTAACGAGCGGTTCTGGCTCGCCTTGGTCTTGGCAACGATCTCGCCCACCGTGAACTCGAGGGCGACGATTCCTGCGAGCATTCGTTCGATGTAGGCGCTCGGCGCATCGTTCACCGACCAGGGTTCCGCGCGTTTCGCCTCCATCATGTTCGTCAGCATCTCCACGGTGCGCAGTTTGTCGTCCGGGGCGTGCGAACAGCGCAGCGTTCCGGCGAGATGGATGCTGACGTAGTTGTAGGTGGGAACCACTTCATGGGTTTGCTGCTTCGATGGGTACAGCGAAGGTGAAACGTACGCCGTCGCACCCGTGAAAACGAGGAGCCAATGCTGATTCGCCTCGACCTGTCGCCAGGTGGCGTTGCCCTTGGCGACGTGCGCGACCAATCGACTGCCCGCCGCCAGCAGACCGGTGCGCATGAAGGGCAGGTGATCGACCACGGGCTTACCGTCGTGGACACCGACCAATGTCGCGAGCGGATGGTCGTCAATGAAATCGGCGATACGGCGCAGATCGCTCTCGCCGAACGAGGCAGGTGTGTACATGGCCGTATGGTAAGACCCTGAACGAAGGTTTCAACGGCGTCAGCGCAGCGGATCGTGGCAGATCATGCTGGCAAATGGCCTGCGGCCAGTATACTTGCGCAAAGAGAGCCCCCCAGATGAAGCCCCCCCAATGAAGATGATCGGTCGCATCCTGCTGAAGGGTTTGCTGACGATCCTGCCGATCGGCTTGACCCTGTATTTTGTTTATTGGCTCGGGGCAACCGCCGAGAGCCTGCTGTCCGGCCCGCTCAAAGTCTTGTTGCCACAAGACGTTTACCGGCCCGGCATGGGCTTGGTCGCGGGCTTTTTGCTGCTGATCACGGTGGGTCTGCTGGTCAACGCCTACATCGTTCGTCGCCTGATCGGCTTCGGTGAAGCGCTGTTGCTGCGAGTGCCTTTGGTGAAGACGGTGTTCGCCGCGCTTCGCGACTTGACCGGGCTCATGCGTGTCGGCGAGGCGGGCGGCGAGTTGCAGCGTGTGGTGCTGGTCGATTTCGGGCCGGGTCGCGTGATCGGTTTTGTGACCCAAGAAAATGCCACACTTCCGGGCGTGGGGACGGATCAATCGCTGGTAGCCGTTTATTTGCCGATGAGCTACCAGATCGGCGGTTATACGCTCTATCTGCCGCGTGACCGCATCGAACCCACCGATCTTTCGGTCGAGGCGGCGATGCGCATCGTGCTCACGGGCGGACTGCAGAACAAATGAGGTGAATGTTCCATGACCAAAGTCGACTACTCGAGCCGCGGACGCATTGCGGTCATCGCCTTCCAATCACCACCGGTTAACAGTCTCGGGTTTGCATTGCGTCAGGGTCTGCTGGCCGCCCTCGAACGCGCCGAGCAGGACCCGGCGATCGACGGTGTTGTGCTGACGGGATCCAATGCGACCTTCAGCGCCGGGGCGGATATTCGCGAGTTCGGCAGCACGGAGATGCTGCGCGGGCCTTCCTTGCCGACACTCAACTCCTGTCTAGAGGGAATGTCGAAGCCGGTCGTGGCGGCGATCGAGGGTATGGCGCTCGGCGGGGGGCTCGAGCTGGCCTTGAGCTGTCATCA
>RGYP01000265.1 GCA_010031985.1 Gammaproteobacteria bacterium | reverse complement strand
AAGTTTTTGATCTGCTGGTCGAACACTGCCACGTTCGCGGCGAAGCGCTCCCAGCGACCCTTCACGCCGAGCTCGACCACCGTCGCCTCTTCGGGGCTCGCGTAACGCGTGCCGTAGCGCGGGTAGTACGGGTTGACCGCGCCACCGAGCGGTGAGCGGGCAGCGGTAGCCGGCGCGAAAGGCTTGCTGTCGCGCGACAGGTTCCACGAGGTCGCCTTGTAGCCCGTCGAAACGCCGAAGTAGGCGTTGAGGTTGTCCGAGAACTCGTAGGCTGCACGCAAGGTGTAGGTGGTCTTGCTGTCATCCGACTTGTCGACGAACGGCACGATCGGGTGCAGGAACTGCAGCGGGTAGAGTCCGAGCAGCGGATTGCACGCCGAGCCCGTCGCCGCGGTGCAGGGCACCACGCTCAAAGCGTCGGCCGTACGTGCGGCGACAGCGAGCGCCGGGTTCGCGAGGTTGGCCGGCGTGGCAGGCAGTCGCGTCAACGACGAGAAGATCTGCGCAAAGCCGATCTCCACGAAATTGAGCGACGAGAAGGTCTCGGTCGTCACCTGCCGGTAATCGATGTCCTTCTGCGTGTTGGTGTACGCGATACCGCCCGTCACCGTCAGGCTGTCCGTCAGGTCGAAGTCGAGCTGACCGAAGAGGGTGTAGGCCTCGGCATCCTGAATGGTGTTGATCTTGTTGCCGGTGTTGGCCGCAAACAGCGTGCCGGTCGGCAGACCGAGCGCCGCCTCGAGGCTCGGGAAGGTCTGCAGTCCCGCCGCCGGGTTGGTCGGGTTGGTCAGGATGCTGGCGTAGTTACGGAAGCCCGAGCCGATGAGGATCTCGTTGCTGTAATCGACGCGCTCGTCGAAGTAATAGGCGCCGAGCAGGCCGCGTAGCTTGCCGCCACCGTCGTACGCCACGCGGAACTCTTGCGTGGTGGTGCCGATGTCGCCGAGGTTCCGGTTGATCGTTCCGAGCAGGCCGCTGGTGAAGTCGAAGTCGTAGTCGAAGTCGAATTCCTGTTGTCGTGAGGCGGTGATCGAGGTGAGCGTGAAGTCACCGAGATCCCAGTCGACGTGGACCGACAGGCCACTGTTCTTGACCGAGTTTTGCGGTGCCTTGTTGGCATAGGTCGCACGATCGAACGGCAGACCCGCCGAGTTGGCAACGCCCGGGTAGATGCGACCACCGACGAGCGGACCCTGAATGATCGCGCCGGTCGGGCCGTTGAGCAGGTTCGAGACGCCGCAGCAGATTTCGTCGATCTCGCTCAGGTCGCCGATAATGCGCACTTCGAGATTGTCGGCGGCCTTCCAAAGCAGTTGACCGCGGGCGTCCCAACGATCGCGATCGTTGAGCAGGCTGCCGTCAGTCAGATTCTTGAAGTAGCCATCGCGCTCGTTGAAGCTGCCGGCGAGGCTGAACGCGAGGTTGTCGTTGATCGGTCCGCTGACCTTGCCCTTGGCAGCGCGGCCGTTGTAGTTGCCGAGCGTGACCTCGACCATGCCGGTCGTTTCGTCGAACGAGGGCTTCTGGGTCACGATGCTGATCACGCCTGCGGAGGCATTCTGGCCGAAGAGCGTGCTCTGCGGGCCGCGCAGTACTTCGACGCGCGATACGTCGACGAAGTCGCCGATCGCACCCGCCGAGCGTGAGCGATAGACGCCGTCGATGAAGACGCCGACCGAAGATTCGATGCCGGGGTTGTTGGCGCCGTTACCGAAGCCACGGATGATGAAGTTGGTCTGCGTGGAGGTCTGCAATTGCGAGACGCGCAGAGAAGGCACGATCGACTGCAGATCGCTGATGGTGCGGATCTGCGCGCGCTCGAGTGTTTCGACTGGCGTGACCGACACCGCGACAGGCACGTCTTGCAACGTCTGTTCGCGCTTGGTGGCGGTCACCACGATTTCTTCAAGTCCCTCGCCCTGTTGAGCGACGGCGCCGCCCGCCAAGAGCGTGAGCGAAACCGCAAGACCTACGGCTGAATATGTCTTCATTGACAAAGCCCCTCTTTGAATTGTTACCGCGCGCGGCGGGCTCGCCGTGCACGGTGTTGTACCTCGACGCCGATTCTAAACCCAACCCACGCGAAAAAGCCCGAGGCCCCGCGCACCGTCAAGAAACTGTGGTTTCTTCACCACGCAAGCGCTGGGCCACGGCTTGCAGCGCCTCCTGCACCCTTTCGGTACCGAGCGCGGTGAGTTCGATGTATTTGCGTCGCCGGTCCTTCGGGTCCAGGGTGCAGCTGACCAACCCGGCCTCGAGCAGACGGTCGATACGGCGCAGGGCGGTCGTAACCGGGCTCTTGGACGCGAGGCACAAACTGGTGACCGAGAGCCGCCGTCGGGCGAGGCGCGCCCGCAGCAATTCGCTGAGCATGCTCCAGGTGGCATCGGGTTCGAGGATCCCCTCGAGTATCTGGATCCGGCATTCGTCCAGATCGGAGAGCATTTGCAGGATACCGAGTTCGGCCGGGTACTCTTTGGCGGGCGCGCGGCGCGATTGCTGAACCACGGCGCGCTCGACCATCTGCACCAATTTTCCTTCCTGCAGCAGCGGCTCGCGCGAAGAACTATGGCGGCGCTGCGCTTCGAGCACCGCACGCAGCAGGGTTCTTCTCGCCACGGGTTTGGGCAGGAAGTCGGCGACGTCAGCCTGCGCGAGTTGCGTGTAGCGGGCGAGCGTCACGGGTTCGGCCACCAAAATGACCTGCACGTCGTCACGCAGACCCGAGGTCTGCAATTCGGCAAGGTTGTCCCGCCCGGGGACGGCCTGCGGGTCGAGCACCACGACATTGATGCCCGATTTGCCTTGCAGCATCACGGCGGCACCGTCGGGTCCCGCGATACGGTCGGTGACCATCACCTCGACCCCGGCCTGCGAGAGCGCACGGGCCATGAACTCGACGGAGGAGGGGTCCGAGTCGATGAGCAGCACCACGCCCTCGGGCTGCCGCTCGCTGGCGGGCCGATCACCGGCTGCGACTGCGCGCTCGCCCATGCTCGCCGCCTCGGGTTCGTCTTGCTGCTCGCGTCGCTCCACTGCGGTCATCGGCATCTCCCCGCCTTGTATTGCGTTATCGCCAGATTCCCCTTCCGCCAGAGAATTGAAGAATTTCGGGAATTTGTCCAGAAAGTCCTGAAGGGGTCATGGCTCGGAACTATTCGGTCGCGATCTCGACCGAGC
>RGYP01000264.1 GCA_010031985.1 Gammaproteobacteria bacterium | reverse complement strand
CGTTCGAGACGCAGGAGGTCGGATGTGAAAAAGACATGGATCGTTGCCGTATGATCTACTTGGGAATGTTGGCCGTACCCTTGCTCGGCTGGAGCGCTTCGATGACCTACGGCGGTCGCACCCATTTCTTCGGCTTGTTCGAACTGCCGGTGCTGCTGCCGAAAAACATCGAATGGGCGAACGTCCTGCAGCCTGCGCACATCTGGGCGGCCTGGACGCTACTCGCGTTGGTGGGTTTGCACGTCGTCGCTGCGTTGTGGCATCACTTCATCAAGAAGGACGCGACACTCGTACAGATGCTGCCGCGGGTTACTCGCGGCGCTGACGCGCTGCACGCTCGAGTCGACTGATACCGAGCGCGCCGCTGCGCACTACTTCGAGCAGTTCGGCACCTTTCGAAAGATCGGCGATGAACTTGTCGATCTCGGCTTCGCTCGCGGTGAGTTCGACGATGAAGCCATCGCTCGCCGGATCGAGCACGCGGCCGCCGGCGCGCACCACGTAACCGCGCACTGCGTCCGACTGTTCGAGCCGCACCTTGAGTTTTAGCAGCACGAGTTCGCGCTCGATGTGCTCACCCTGTGTCATGTCTTCGACGGCGACCACGTCGATCAGTTTGTTGAGCTGGCTGATGATCTGCTGCATCACCGAGTCCGAACCTTTGGTGACGAGCGTGATTCGCGACACCGTTGGATCGTCGGTCGCTGCCACGGACAGTGATTCGATGTTGTAGCCGCGGGTCGAAAACAGGCCGGCGACCCGCGTCAGGGCTCCCGCTTCGTTCTGCAGGTTGATGGCGATGATGTGTCGCATGGGTCTCGAAGCATATTGCACGGCACGGCTGAACTGGTAGTCTGACTTTCCCCCTGCTCGTTTTTCCGGTTGATCGCCATGTCCGAGCCTGCTGTCTCACAATCCACTGCTGCCGCCCGTCATTCGCGTGCCGGCACCACCATGACCGGCGCAGAAATGATCGTCCAGGTGCTTGCCGACGAAGGGACGACCGCCATCTTCGGTTATTCGGGTGGCGCGATCCTGCCTACCTACGATGCGGTGTTTCGCTACAACCAGGAACAGATGGCTGGCGGTTTGCCGCAAATGCCGTTGATCGTTCCCGCCAACGAGCAGGGTGCGGGTTTCATGGCTGCTGGCTACGCGCGGGCAAGTGGCCGGGTCGGGGTATGCATCGTGACCTCCGGCCCTGGTGCAACCAACACCGTGACACCGGTACGTGACTCGATGGCGGACTCCATTCCCATGATCGTCATCTGCGGGCAGGTACCAACCGGCGCGATCGGCACCGATGCCTTCCAAGAAGCGCCCGTGCCGGCGCTGATGGGCGCCGTCGCAAAACACATATTTCTCGTGACCGACCCGACCAAGCTCGAAGCGACGGTACGTACCGCCTTCGAAATCGCGAGAACTGGTCGCCCCGGGCCGGTGGTCATCGACGTTCCCAAAGATGTGCAGAACTGGACCGGTACGTTCGCGGGCGAGGGGCTTCTGCCCATTCCGGGATATCGCAAGCGCTTGTTCGCGGCGGCACACGCCGCCGTCGAGCCCGACGAAGCCCGGCAATTCTTCGAGATGCTGGCAGTCTCGCGCCGGCCGTTGCTCTACGTGGGCGGCGGTGCGGTCAACGGTGAAGCCTCGGCAGCACTCCGCGACTTTGCCATTTCTTTCGGCATTCCCGTGGTCACCACCCTGATGGGTATCGGCGCCTTCGACACCACGCATCCCCTTTCCATGAGCATGCTCGGCATGCACGGCGCCGCGTTTGCCAACTACGCGGTCGAAGATTGCGACATGCTGATCGCCGTGGGTGCGCGATTCGACGATCGTGTGGCGGGCGTACCTACCAAATTTGCACCACAGGCCAAAAAAATCGCCCACCTCGACATCGATCGGGCGGAGATCAACAAGGTCAAGCGCGTCGATTGGAGCCACGTCGGACAATTGAGCAATGCACTCGAGACGCTTACGGCTCACGGCAAGGCGAGCGGTTTTCGGCCTGATCTCGCGACCTGGCACGCCGAGCTCGCAGAATTGCGACGTCGGCACGCCATGAACTACGACCGCGAAAGCCCGCTGATTCAGCCTTATTACGTCATCGAAGAAATCAACCGGCAAACTCGCGGCGATGCCATCATCGCAACCGGGGTCGGTCAGCACCAGATGTGGGCTGCGCAATACTTCGATTTTCGGCAGCCGCGACTGTGGTTGACCTCGGGCTCGATGGGCACGATGGGTTTCGGCTTGCCCGCGGCGATTGGTGCGCAGTTTGCCAATCCGAAGGCGCTGGTCATCGACATCGACGGCGATGCCTCGATCCGCATGAATTTCGGCGAGCTCGAGACCGTCACTACCTACGACTTGCCGGTCAAAGTGGTGGTGCTCAACAATTTCGGCGACGGCATGGTCAAGCAATGGCAGAAGCTATTCTTCAAGGGACGCATGTCGGCCAGCGACAAATCACTGCACAAGAAAGATTTCGTCAAGGCGGCTCAGGCTGACGGTTTCACGTTTGCCGTTCGGCTCGATCGCAAGGCGGACGTGCCGAGGGTCGTCGAAGAATTCATTCGTCATCCGGGACCCGCATTTCTCGAGGTCATCATCGATCCCGATGCCGGTGTTTATCCGATGGTCGGACCCGGCCAGTCCTACGATGCAATGATCACTGGCGATTTCATTGCCGCGCGACATGCGATCAAGGAGACCGAGGCGCCCGGCCCGTCGCAGATGTTCTAGCCCATCTCGAGCAGGCGACCGCCGGCCGGGGCGTCGAGCGACACCGATTTCACGAGCGCGTAGACTGACTGCTCGGGAGCGAGGGCGAGGGCTTTGACGGCCGCCGGCGTGACCGCAGCGAGCAACCGCTGTGCGCCGACGGCCAGTTCGACCAGCACCGAGCCGTCGCCGCGATCACGAAGGCAAAGAATCGTCGCCCGCAAGGCATTGCGTACCGAGAGTCCCTGTGGAGCTTGCGTTGCGATGATCACTTCGTTCGCCGGTACGTAGGCGCGGGTGGTGACACCGACGGCGAGCGGCAGCAGCGGGATGCGTACGGTCTGATCTTCGAGCGTGGTGAGCCAGCCGTCGCCTGCAGGATCTCGCCCCGAGACCCGCAGTGTCAGCAGACTCCCGGTATCGGCGCGCATGGACAGCAAAGGCGTATGCGCGCGACCCATCAAGGAGTCGATGCGATCGCTGGCCGCGACGCGACCGGCATCTAGCAACAC
>RGYP01000263.1 GCA_010031985.1 Gammaproteobacteria bacterium | reverse complement strand
ACATCGCATGTCGCTTTCTCCCTGGGTCGTTCACAAGTTCGGTGGTTCCAGCGTCGCCGACGCCGCCTGTTTCGAGCGCGTGGCCGCCATTCTGGACGCCCAACCGACCGGCAGGCTCGGCGTGGTGCTCTCAGCCTGCAAGGGCGTGACCGACGCGTTGCTCGCGCTCGTGGCTCAGGCAGAGCGCCAGGATGCGGGCTACAAGGCCGGGCTCGATGCACTGCGCGAACGTCACGCCAAGATCGCCTCGACGCTGCTCTCCGCGCAGAACGCGCAGCAATACATGGCGAGGTTCGACAGTGATCGACAGGACATCGACGGCATCTTGCAGGCCGTCCGGCTGACACGCTCTGCCGGTCGGCACATCACCGACCTCATTGCCGGTTTCGGCGAGATTTGGTCGACTCGACTCTTTCGCGAGTTCTATGCCTCGCGTGTACAAACCGCCAAGACCCGATCGGGTACCGTACGTTGGCTCGATGCGCGCGAAGTCGTGGTCATCGAGTGGGGCCCCTTGGGTCCTGCGGTGCAGTGGGAAGAATCGCGGCGCCGCATGCAGTCGGCAGTGAGCGCGGACTTTGCCGGCACGCTCATCATCACGGGGTTCATCGCCGTTGATCGGCGCGGAGTACAAACCACGCTCGGACGTAACGGCAGCGATTTTTCGGGTTCGATCTTCGGCTCCCTGCTCGATGCCGCCGAGATCCATATCTGGACCGATGTCGACGGCGTGCTCTCCGCCGATCCGCGTCGCGTACCCGATGCTCAGGTCATCGATTCTTTGTCCTACAACGAAGCGATGGAACTCGCCTACTTCGGCGCCAAGGTCATTCATCCGCAAACCATGGCGCCTGCAGTCGGGCGCGAGATTCCGATCTGGATCCGCAACACCTTCGCGCCGGACAACGCGGCGACGCTGATTTGCGCGCAGCCGAAGTCGGCCTTGGCGGTCAAGGGCATCACGTCGATCGAGAACATTGCGCTGCTCAACCTCGAGGGTGCGGGCATGATCGGCGTGCCGGGTACGGCGTCGCGACTGTTCGGCGCGCTGCGCGAAGAGGGGATCTCGGTAGTGCTCATTTCGCAGGGCAGTTCGGAGCATTCGATCTGCTGCGCCGTGCCGCGTGAACAGGCGGATCGCGCCGTCGCCACGGTGCGCGCGGCCTTTGCCCGCGAACTCGGTGAGGGGCAGATTCAATCGGTCGAAGTCGATCGCGAGCTCGCCATCCTCGCGGTGGTGGGCGATGGGATGGCGGGTATCCCTGGTATCGCTGCCAAAGTATTCAATGCCTTGGGCACAGCGGCGGTAGCTTCCAGCGATTGGTCGCTGATCACCATCAAAATTTTGCAGAGCTTTGCCAATCACGTGGGCGTCGATTACCTGCCGAACCGCGTGATCATCGATTGCACGGCGAGTGGCGAAGTCGCCAAACACTATCCCGCCTGGCTCGCCGCGGGCATTCACGTCGTGACGCCCAACAAAAAAGCCAATAGCGCGCCGATGGCGTTCTATCGAAGTCTCCGCGATGCGCGTCGCGATGGCGGCACGCATTATCTTTACGAAGCGACGGTGGGTGCCGGTTTGCCGGTGATTCAAACCCTGCGTGATTTGCGCGAGACCGGCGACGAGGTGACGAGCATCGAGGGGATTTTCTCGGGAACGCTCGCTTATCTCTTCAACGTTTACGATGGCTCGCGCAGCTTCAGCGAGATCGTGGTCGACGCCAAGCAGCGCGGCTATACCGAGCCCGACCCGCGTGACGACCTCTCCGGCATGGACGTCGCGCGCAAACTGATCATCCTCGGCCGCGAGATGGGCTTGTCGCTCGAGATGTCCGAGGTTCAGGTCGAAAGTCTGGTCCCCGCCGGTCTCGAGCAAGGCTCGATCGAAGAATTCCTGACGAGATTGCCGCAGTACGACGGCACCATGAAGGCGCGTTTCGAAGCCGCGCGCGCCCGTGGCAAGGTCTTGCGCTACGTCGGCAGACTGACGGCGAGCGGTACGGCGACCGTCGGCGTGGTCGAGTTCGACGCCAAGCATGCGTTTGCGAACATCGCACTCACCGACAACGTCGTGCGCTTTGCGACGGCGAGGTACAACAACAATCCGCTCATCGTGCAGGGACCGGGAGCGGGGCCCGAGGTCACGGCGGGTGGAATCTTTGCCGATCTCTTGCGACTGTCGGCCTATCTGGGAGCGCGGCTATGAGCATCTGGCAGGGTCCGCGGGGTCTGGAACGCGCAACGGCGTTCGCGCCGGCCTCGGTCGGCAACGTCGGCATCGGCTTCGACATCTTGGGATTTGCGGTCGACGCCTTGGGTGATCGCATCACGGTGACCCGCAGTGCGAAGTCCGGCGTGCGCATCACGGGTTGCAGCGGCGTGACGGCCGACCTGCCGCTCGAAGCTGAGAAAAACACCGCGGGTCGCGCCTTGCTCGCGCTCAGCGTGGCTGCGAAGCCCGGCTTCGGATTCGAGATGCACATCGAGAAGGGTATTCCGCTCGGCTCGGGGCTCGGGGGCTCGGCGGCCTCGGCCGTCGGCGCGGTGGTGGCCGCCAACGCCTTGCTCGACAAGCCGTTCGATCGCTTGGCGCTGCTCAAGTTCGCCATGCAGGGCGAAGCCGTGGCGAGCGGGTCGCTGCACGTCGACAACATAGCACCGTCGCTGTTCGGCGGCTTGGTGTTGACCGTCGGAATCGACAACCCGCGCGTCAAGCGGATTCCCGTCCCGGCGGGCATTTGCGCAGTGATTGCGCATCCTCACATGTTTTTGTCGACCAAGCAGGCCCGCGCGATCCTCAAGCGCGAAGTGGCGATGGCCGACTTCGTCTGGCAAACCGCGAATCTCGCCGGTTTCATTTCGGGTTGCTACACCGATGATCTCGATTTGATCCGCGAGGGTCTCAACGACGTCGTGATCGAGCCGCAACGGCGCCAGCTCATCCCCGGATTTTCCGCGGTGCGTGCGGCGTCCATGGCGGCCGGCGCGCTCGGTTGCTCGATCTCGGGAGCCGGTCCCACCATGTTTGCGTGGGCGCAACGCGAAGTGGCCGAGGCGGTCCGCGATCGCATGGTCAAAGAATTCGCCAACAATGGCGTCGAGACCGACCATTGGATCGTTGCCGTCGAATCCGACGGCGCGCGCGTCGTCGCCCAGTGAAATCGCTGATGGAATTTCGCAGTACGCGCGGTGCGGCCGAGCGAGTGGGTTTCTCGACGGCGTTGCTGCGGGGTCTCG
>RGYP01000262.1 GCA_010031985.1 Gammaproteobacteria bacterium | reverse complement strand
GCGAGGCCGGTCCAGCCGCCGAGCAACTGAACGCCCACGGCGAGCGTTGCGATCGTGACCATCACCACGGCGGAGATTTTCAAAATATTTTTGTTCATGCGTCTCGTCGTGCGCTCGCGTCGCGCAGGTCTTGCTCGACCATCCACAGCCTATCCTGTCCCCAGAGAGCGGGTAAACCGTTGACCCGGAACGACGGTACCCCCCAAAGCCCTGCTGCCAACAAGTCCTCGCGATGACCGTCGGCCACGCCGCGCCACGAGTGATCGGCGAGTGCATCGTCAAGGCCTGCAGCGGTCATGCCGGCGCGCAGCCCGATGCGCTCGAGGCCGCGCCGACTGCCCGCATCGACGCCCTCGGCAAAAACACCCCTCAAGAACGACTCGAGAAATTCCTCGCCGCAGCCCTCTTGTATCGCATGATGCAGCACCGCAAGACCACGCTCCGTCGGTGAGCCAACCGGATCGGCGACGTCACCGAAGGGTAGTCCGAGTCGCAGCGCCTCGCGCTTGGTATCTTTGAGAATGTAGAGGCGCTTGGCGAGCGGCACTGGCAGGCCTCTCATCACCATCGGCAAGACGAAGCGCAAGCGCAGCGTCGCACCGTAATGTCTGGCGAGCGCGCGTACCCGCGGCGTTGCCAGCCAGGTATAGGGACTGCGCAGCGAACAAAAGAAATCGAGGGTTGGTGCTGGCGCTGTGCGAGCTGCGGGGGCGAATTGCAGCGTTGGCGGTAAAAAAAGAGGCCGCTGCGTCCTCTCTCGCTGCAGGTCGGCGGCGAGTCGGGACTCGAGGTAATGCAATCGATCGAGACCCCAGTACCACTCGCCCTCGAAATGAAACATGCCGCCGAGATAGTGACCGAGCTTGCGTCGCAGTGCGGCGCCCGACTCGAGTGCGCTCGAGGACCCGCGGCACGAGAGCATCCGGTCGGCTGCATGCCGATCGGGTTCAGGTGGCGCGAGTCCAAAATATTGCGCCCAGCGCGCGGCATCGCGGCGTGACCATTCGCGCAGCGCTTCGGCCTGCGGGGCTGCGGCGCGATCGGGTGGGGGCACGACATGGGTCGCAAGACGAATCGGGTAACGCGAGCGCAATTCATCGAGCTGGGTCGCCGCCAATTGGCTGTACGGATCGTCGGCTTGATGAAAATAATGGACGGTCGCGGGTTGGCGGGTTGCGCGGCGTACGAGCCGTCGCCAGTCGCGAGCAAGGCGCTGCCGCCGCTCGCTCGTGACCGAGCGGGCAAACAATCTTCCGAGGGCAACGCGTGGCGGTGTCTTGATCAGCGGCGATTGCGTTCGAGGTGGGCGTCGACCAGGGCATCGATCGACTTGTCGACCGCGCCAAGGTCCATCTCTGCGCTTTTGATCAGGGCGCATACCGCTGCCGCGTGTTTGGCGTCGATGCCATTGCCGCTTTGCAGCGTCTCGTGCAGCAGATGCAGCACCCCGCGGATGCGCAGCGCCGATTGATGCACGGTCATCAGCTGATCTTCGATGGCGATCGCCGAGCTCGGCCGCGCCGAACGGTGGCTGACCGGCAATTCCGTGACCACGGAGGTGCCGACGGACGGATCCTGGTCGGCAAGGTCCGGAGGGGTGCTCGGCGAGCCGCCGGGCCCGTTACGCGTCGGGTTTCGTGGTCGATCCATAGGCCGATGCTAGAAAGTCCGTCCCCGGGCCATGATTCCACTCCGCACAAAAACTATTCCCAACCGCACCAAATGGCGGGAGAATCAACCGAGTCGGAAAGGATTGTCGCGACCGGGGGGGCAGGAGATTGGGCCTTCAAGTCGAGAGATCGGCGCTTCTTAGGGTTTTTCGGACTGCGGTCGCAAGTCTGTTGCTCGCGGCAACGGGCGTAGCTTGGGCTTCGACCGACGTGTCCTCGATCGCGGACGAGCATGTGGTGACGGCGGGTATCGAGTGGTGCAAGGCCCCGCGCACCGAAACCCGCGCCGGAATCTCCGCCGGGGGTTGTCGGTTTGAGCCGCTCCTCGCTCGCGAGCTTGGTATCGGGTACTTCATCGGTTTCCAACGCGAGAGCGTCTGGCTCAGGCTGCGGCTGCGCAACGATTCGGACCACGAGGTGGCGCGCTGGCTGCAAACGGGTTTTGCCCGAGCGAGCGACGTCACGGTCTACCAGCAAACCGACCGCGGCGAGTGGTCGCCGAGTCGGCTCGGGTACGACGTGCCGCGGGCTGCGCGCGATGAGGTCGGAAAACGCTTCGATGCGGTGGCCGTTACGCTCGCGCCGCGAGCCTCGCACGACATCTTCATTCGCATCGTTTCCAAGCCGTCGATCAGTCTGAGGACGACGCTGTGGAAGCCTGCGGCGTTGATGGGGCAACGGCATTCATTGGATGTGTGGATGGGGCTCGTTTTCGGTGGTCTGCTGCTCGGTTCCATCGTGACCGCGCTGATGTTCGTCATTACGCGAGAGTCGCAATACGGTTTCTTTTCGGTCGCGCTCGTCGGTGAGTTGCTGATCGAAACCCTGCGTACCGGGTTCCTGCTCGCTTATCTTTGGCCGGCGAACTTGCCCGTCCCCATCGATATGAAGAACGTCGGCGGCCTCTTGGCCGTAATCGGTTTTTCGGGTTATGCCATGGTGACGTTGCAGAGTCTTACGCAAACGAAGTGGTTGCACGTCTCCGTACGCGTGATGTTGGTGTCTATCCTGCTGTTCCAGCTATACGGGATCTTGATCGATTTTCAGGTCGGATACTTGGTTTGGAGCACTCTGGTCGTTCCGCTCGCGTTGGCGATAACCTGGTCGAGCCTCCTCGATCTGCGCGCGGGTCGCAAGTTCGTGCTGTGGAGCCTGCCGGCGTACGCAATCATCGGTTTCATCACGGCTGCGCGCGGCCCGCTACTGGGCGCAATGATTCCGAGCGCGTGGGTCGACACCGTGGTCTCGCCGGTGGCGATGCTGATCATCACGCTGTTGGTCATTCTCGCGCTCACCGAGAACTCGCGCGGTTTGAGGTACGAGTTGGCGGCTTCCAAGGTGGCAGACAATTCGCGCGTGGCGTTCCTCGCGCGAATGAGCCACGAGTTGCGCACGCCACTCGACATCGTGCTCGGCAACGCTCAACTGGTGATGCGCTCGAAAAAACGCGAGCTCATGACGTCCGAACTCACGAGCATCTTGCAGAGTGGGCGTCATCTGTTGTCGATGATCGACGAAATCCTCGATTACTCGCGCGGGATCGCCGGCGGCCTGAGGTTGCGACTCGAGCCGACCAATCTCCTCGAATTCATTGAGTCG
>RGYP01000261.1 GCA_010031985.1 Gammaproteobacteria bacterium | reverse complement strand
GATTCGATGGTCGCCTTGAGAAACCAGAAGCACGTTATCAGAATACTTCCAGCCAGCAGATAAACGAAAAATTTATTGAAAAAGAAACTGAAACTAATCAGCCGCGTGGAGAAATAGATGAATACGAAAGCAAGTGTACACAGCGTCGGAATCACCTCGAGAACCGAATAAATCGGGCCGATCTACGGCGCTGCAATATCGACAGACCAAAAATAAAAAGCGGTCACCAAGAAGCCCTTGAAGATGTCCAGAGAAAAAAACCCGAGAAGTGTCAACGCTATCCAGTACAACTTGTTCGAGTTCACTTTCGGTGTGTTCGCCAAGGCGCTGGCGGCAGCGCCGGAGGAAATGACCATGAAAATCGTCGGAATCACGTTGGCAAGGACACCGACGGCGGCGTCGATCGAGGCTGCAAGCTCGGTCCCCAGCAGCAGCGCAGTAATTAGGCCGAGGGCAAAGAGGTAGTCCGCAACGTTTTTCAGTCTTGCAAGCAGAGCGCTACTTGGAACGCCGTTCTCCTTGGACGCGTCGACCCAAAAGCGAAAAAAGCAGTACAGCGAAATCGGCATCAGCAATTGCGGGATCCAGCACTCGACCAAGTCGATCTGCGTCGAGGCGTCCAATTTGGGGATGCCGTAGGCAAGGAACGCCAACGCCAGCCATCGGTACGCCGTGCTCTGGTTCGCAGAAATCCCGGCGAGAGAGGCGGCGAACAGGCAGCCGACGCCCAAGGCTTTCTCCAATGTCCACGAGATGAACTCGTTGGGAGGAAGTTCGGGAAACGGGGCGGCGGATAGCAAATAAGTTGCTACGACATAAATCAAGGCCAGCGCAGTCAGCAGGCTGACCGCGAGCCGCCAAGAAACATTCATCACGTTGCCACGTATCGCTCGTTCCATGCGCAACACTCATGCCACATCAACTGTTGATGTTTTATCACTTTGAAGGCTATACCTTCGACCACGACAATTCGATCACGACAAATAGATGCGTCCCATCGATCGGTCGACATGGCGATGGCGGCGTACTGGGCGGGAGACCCGTTTGATGCGCATTACCTGGAACAAGTCCTTCGGTTGTGTGTGGTTGGCCGCCGCGATCTTCGTTTCGATCTCGATCGCCACGAGCCCGTACAAGTTGTTTTCGGACACCCACAAATACGGATTCTCCATTGAGCCCAAGACGTTTACACGCAGTGTCGTGACAGAGGTGACACCTGCAGGATCGGCCGACAAAGCAGGCTTGAAAGTGGGGGACATCCTTCTGCAGGAAAGCGTGAGGGCCCTGGTGCTTTGGTTACCGCCGGATGAACCACCGCTCACCATCAAAGTCATGAGGGGGGTCAACAGCGTCACGGCGACGCTCCCTCTGGACATCGAAGCGATGCCGATGCAAGTGACGGTGTCGCGATTGGCGACCAAGATCACTGCGCTGACCTGTTTTCTTGCGGCGTTGCTGATCGGGCTCGTGGGCAAGGCCGGTACTTCCTATCGATGGCTCGCCGCTGCTTTTTTGGCGCTGGGCACCACGTGGGGCAGCTACACCGGCCCGCTGTTGGGTGCGGCTGTCATGGCTCTCGATCAGATCCTGTTTCCGGTTGCGTTGTTTTGTTTTTTTCGTTTCTGGTTTGACGTTTCGAAGGAGGCAGGAATAACGACGCCACGATACTGGCAGCTTGCGGTCAACGCCGGCCCGGCGTTTCTGATGTTGTCGATCGGCGTCGCCTTGATCCTTGGACCAGGGCCGCTGTTCGTCGAAATCCCGTTGTCTTCGTTTGAAGATCCGACGGTATATCCACTGATAAATGACGTGCTGGGTTTTTTGACTTTTTCACTCGTTGCCGGTTACGCCGTGCTGTGCGTGATTGCTCCTTTGAAGGTGGTCAAGGACGTGCCTGTCGCTTCTGCGAACAAGTTCCATTGGATCGCTGCCGCTTTGCTGATGTTTTTCGTGGAGGATCTGATTTCAATCCTCAACACGATCTCGAGCATCGTTTTCGATTTTTCCCTTCGTGACACCTCGTGGTACGAGTACTTCGACATCGTAATTTCCCCGATTCAGCCGTTGTGCGTTGTTGCGTTCGTTTTCATTTGTCTTTCGAAACGTATCGTGAGTTTCAATTTTTTCATCAATAAAACGGTCGTATACGTCCTGACGGCAAGCGCGTTGATCATCGGCTTTTGGGTGCTGAAGTCGAACATCGAGTCCTTGACCTCCATCGATCAAGACACGAGAAAAACCATGATCAACGCGGGCGTTGCTCTGCTGGTCTTCGTGGCGAAGCAATTCAAGGGCCTTACGGATGCGGCGCTGAAAAAAGTATTGTTTTCGGCTTTGGGCCGACGAGAGATCGAACTCAAAAGATTCATCGAGCAGATGGAATACTTCGAGAACGCGCGCGCACTTCGTCTCGAGTTCACGAGCCGGGTGTCGTCATTTTTGCACTCGGGGCACGTCGAGATCTTCGATAGACAGTTGCGTGCTTACGTCGGCTCGGACAGTGGCCGCTCGATCCCCGTGGATGACAATCTGGCTGTGGAGTTGCGAGCGAGCAAGTCGCCGGTTCTGGGCTCGACCATGGGCGGACAGTCGGTTTTTCGATTACTCGTACCGGGGGCGTACCGCGGGTCGATGGTGTTATTCCTCGGGCTTTACGAGTCGCAGGATCTCCCGACGATACGGCCTGACGAGTTGCGCCTGCTCGAGGACGCACTGCAGAAACTCGTGACCCATCTCGCGTTTCTCGAGCTGGATGAGCGACGCCAACAGGAAATCGGGCGCTCGCCAGTATTCCAGGGCGGTAAAGGGGACTCGGTGGTAGGCGCGTAAAAAGCCCGCCAGCGGACCCGTCAGGGCATCGGCCTTTCGTCGCTCGGGCCCCCACGAGATTTTGTTGCCGAGTTGACACGCCACCCAAGAAGCGCGAATTTAGGTCCAAACTATTACCAGACCGGATCTAAATCTCGGTGGGCCACTCGGGGGAGGGGCGTCATGTCTTCGATCGCATCGGCTCGTTCGGCCGTGTTCTCAACGCTTTTCGATCTGGACGGCGAAAGTCGGGTCGCCAAGCGGCTCGACTCTTTCATCACTTGGCTGATCATTGCCAATCTTCTGGCGCTCTCGCTCGAGCATTTCCCCGTCTACTCGGGGAACGAGTACTGGTTCGGGCTATTCGATGAGGTGTCGATCTACCTGTTTACGGTGGAGTACGTGCTGCGACTTTTTGCAGCCGGCGGCGACCCCGCATTCCGGGGGAAAAGAACGCCAGCCCTCAGACAAGC
>RGYP01000027.1 GCA_010031985.1 Gammaproteobacteria bacterium | reverse complement strand
CGGCCGCAAAGCTCGGCGCATTGACCGCGATAGGTGCCGGTCTTGCCCTTCTCGACCTTGAACCAGAGTTCGTTGACGTTGCCCGGGATGGCGTCTTTCTTCATGCCGAAGGCCGGAACCCACCAGGCGTGGATGACGTCCTGCGCGGTGAGCAGCATGCGCACCTTGGTGTCTTCCGGAACGACGAGGGGATTGTCGACGCTCAACAAATAATCGGGCACGGTCTTCGGGTCGATGCCGGACTTCAGCTGCCGCGCTTCGTCACTCGCACGATCGAGCTGCGAGAAGAAGCTCACGTTCTCGCCGAGATATTCGTATTGCCATTTCCACTGGTAACCCGTGGCCTTGATGCTGATCTCGGTGTTGCGCGTGTCTTCGATGGCGATGAGCGTACGCGCCGCCGGGATCGCCATGATGACGAGGATCAGCACCGGGATGACCGTCCAGATGATCTCGGCCTTGGTGCTGTGCACCATGGTGGTGTCGGGTTTGGCACCCTGCGATTTGCGGAACGCCACCAGCGACCAGATCATCCAGCCGAACACGAACACGCCGATTGCCACGCACCACCAGAAAATGGTCATGTGCAACGAGTGGATTTCTTTGGAAAGCTCGGTGACGCCCACGGTCATGTTGAGGTTGCCCCAGTCGGCGTGTGCCGCCAGGGGCGCGAGGCCGCTCAGGATCGCGAAAGCGGTGGTCAGGGCGTGGCTGAGATGTCTCTTCATGGGCTATCCAGTTACTCGAATTACTCGAAATTTTTGCAAAAACACAAAAACAGCGGCATCGACGCGCCAGCGGCCCGCTTCACGCGGAACCCGCCTGGTTCGGCAACGGTGGGGATTCGTCTACACGGCCGATCAATCGCCGAAGTCGCGCGGCGAGACCCAGTCTTTCCTGTTCGTTGAGGAAGTGCCCGATCTCGTGCCGGCGCCCATGCGATTCGACCGTCAGTCGACTCGGATGCAGCGGCGAACCCCCGGCGCGGATTCTAACTTGCGCCCAGTGTCGCGGGAACTCGACACAGCGCGTTTGCGGCGGTATCACGTCTTCGATCGTGACCACCGTTTCCGAGATCGTGATCGTCTGGCGCTGGTGTCGTCGGGCCATGCTGGCTCGCAAGGCCCAGGCCAGTAGGGCGAGTTCCAGGCCGGCGAAGGGCAGCACCAGCCAGAAACCCAGCAAAGAGATGGGCAGGGCGATCGACAAGGAGGCGACGCAGAGGCTGACGAAAAACCAGCGGGCACCGCGGGGGGTCAGCGAGCAGTGCGGGGCGATTTCGATGCGGGTTTCGGCAGTCACCGCGGGATCATCCCCGAATCCGGAGAATTTCCAACGATATCAGCGGCTTGCAGAAAGCCTACCGTCGCGTATTTGGCCACCAAGCGGTCAATCAGGGTATTGCCGCTCTCGGCCAAGGCGGCGGCGTCCGCGCCGAAGCCGAAGCGAGCGAGCGGCGGGCCGCCGAGTCGTTTGGTCAGCATGCTGACGTTTTCGTCCACGCGGGCCATGGCTGGGTCGATCTGGTTCGCGACCCAACCGGCGAACGGCAGACCCGACCGATCGATCTCGCGGACCGTCAGTTGGGCGTGGTTCAGACAGCCGAGACGCAGGCCCACCACCACGAGAACCGGCAGACCGACGGCGATCGCGAGGTCGCTGACACTGAGTTCTGCCGTGATCGGCGCCAGCCAGCCACCGGCGCCCTCGACCACCAGCCAGTCATTTTCCGATCGGTGGACTTTCGCCAAGTCTGCGATCCGGGCGAGATCAGGGCGCACCCCCGCCTCGGCGGCGGCGATGTGTGGCGACACGGGGGCTGCGAAACAGTAGGGGTTCACGGCGGTGTACTCCGCAGCAGTGACCGACGATGCGTGCGCGTCGCCGCGCGCGGCGGCGATCAGGCTCAGCGCATCGTCGTTGCGCAGACCCCGTGGCGTTTGCGCCGCGCCGGCAGCTATGGGTTTCATGACACCGACCCTGGACCCGCGACGACGCGCCGCCGCGACCATGGCGCAAGAGACGTGAGTCTTGCCGATCTCGGTATCGGTACCGGTCACGAATACGCCGCGCAAGTCCGGCTTCACGACGACGTCCTGCTACGTCGACCGATCGAATCCACAGCGACAAAGATTTCGCCCGAGGCCTGCGCACCCGCGAACGCCGCGACTTGAATGACCTCGACATCGCCCAAGCGGTCGACGTCGAGGACCGGCTCGGCGAAACCGGCACGCCCGAGTGCGCTGCCGATGTCGTGCATGTCGATGAAATCCGTACGGGCATACGCTTGATCCCTACGGCTGCCCGGTCCTGGCGTGTTCCAAAGAAAAAGCGCGCCGGGTCGAAGAATCCGTCCGACTTCCGCGAGCACGGCATCGAGTCGGTCGCTGCCGGCAAGCAAGCAATCGGCCACCACGACGTCCACGCTTGCGTCTGCGAACGGCAAGTTCACGGAGGGCGCCTCGACATGCTCGACCTGGGCGCGAAATCCCGGGAGTTTTCCGAACAAAGCACGCAACGAAAGCCGTCCGCCCCGACGGACGACGGCCCGACCCTCGCCGGGTTCGGTGACCGCGACGATGCGCGCTCGCGGAAATTTTTGACGAAGTCCATCGGGACGAGTTGCGAGCGCGCTGCCGATCTCCACCACCAGTTTCGGTGCCAGCGAAAAATGATCGAGGCGCTCGAGGAGCTCTTGTTGCGCGAGCTTCGTCGCCACTCCAAGGCTCGCGGATGCGCTCATGCGACGACGCCTGTGACGGACTCGTGGACGCTGGCGCCAGCGACGATGGCGTCATCGCCCATGACTTGATCGAGCGCCGCGAGCAGACCGTCCACCTGCGCCACACTGTGCGCGGTCGATAGGGTAATTCTCAGCCGTGACGTGCCGACGGGGACGGTCGGGGGGCGAATGGCCGTGACGCGATAACCTAATTCGCCAAGCCGATGGCTGGCCGCGAGCGCCTTGTCCTCGCTGCCGAGCAGCAGTGGCTGAATCGGCGTGGAGGAATCGCTGACCGGCAAGCCGCGTTGGCGCACGCCGTCGCGGAAATGGGCGACCAGCGAATGAAGATGCTCGCGCCGCCACTTCTCGAGACGCATTTTTTTGAGCGCATGGCGAGTGGCTGTCGCGACCGCGGGCGGCAGTGCCGTCGTGTAAATATAGGTACGCGCACGCTGGATCAAAAGCTCGATCACGTCGCCGTCGCCGGCGACGAATGCGCCAAAGGTACCGAGCGCCTTGCCGAAAGTGCCGATCAGGACCGGTACCTCCTTGGTGCCGAGACCAAAGAATTCGCAACTACCGCGACCCCCGTCACCGAGAACACCGATACCATGAGCGTCGTCGACCACGAGCCACGCCTGACGTGCCCGGGCTGCGGCGGCTAGCGCCGGCAGCGGCGCAAGGTCGCCGTCCATGCTGAATACGCCATCGGTGATCACGAAGGCACCGAGCGCCGAGTCTGCGGAGCGCAGCAACTCGGCTGCCGCGCCGGCGTCGGCGTGGGTGTATCGAAGATGGTGCGGCGTGCGCGTGAGTCTTGCGGCATCGATCAGCGAGGCGTGATTGAGTTCGTCGCAGACCAGTACGTCGTTTCGATCGACGAGCGCGGCGAGAACGCCGAGGTTCGCCATGTAACCCGTGGAGAACACGAGCGCACGCTCGCGCTCCGTGAATTCGGCCAACTCGTGTTCGAGGGCGTCGTGCTCCGTGGAATGACCGCTGACCAGATGCGAGGCGCCTGCGCCCGCGCCATGGAGGCGCGCAGCCGATGCCATGGCGGCAGCCACCTCCGGGTCGCGCGCGAGACCCAGGTAATCGTTGCTGCAAAAATTGACTTGACGGTCGTCGTTCGGCACTCGACGCCGGCGTAGCCGACGCGTGTCGATGTCGTGTAGCGCGGCGGCGCGGGCCTCGGGCGTACAGCGCACTGCAGTCAGGCGTGCAGCGTGGCTGGTGCTGCGCCCGCAGCCTCGATGCCGAGTCGCGCGAGCAGCGCGCGATCGTGTTCGACGTCGGGATTGCCGGTGGTCAAGAGTTTTTCGCCGTAGAAGATGGAATTCGCGCCGGCAAAGAAAGCCAGCGCCTGCAATTCGTCGGACATCCTCTCGCGACCCGCCGAAAGTCGGACCGCCGAGCGCGGCATGAGAATGCGTGCGACCGCGATCGTACGCACGAAGTCGAAGGGATCAATGGGCGCCTGATCGGCGAGCGGCGTTCCGGGTACGGCGACCAGTTGGTTGATCGGCACGCTCTCGGGGTGCTGCGGCAAATTGGCGAGCACCTGCAGCATGCGTGCGCGGTCGCGAACGGTTTCGCCCATGCCGACGATACCGCCGCAGCAGACGTTCATTCCGGCCTCGCGTACCGCCTCGAGAGTGTCGAGCCTGTCCTTGAAGTCGCGCGTGGTGATGATCTCGCCGTAGAACTCTGGCGAGGTGTCGATGTTGTGGTTGTAGTAATCGAGACCGGCGTCGCGCAATTCCTTGGCTTGTTCGCGGCTGAGCATGCCGAGCGTGGCGCAACTCTCGAGCCCCAAAGATTTGACCTCGCGGATCATCGCCGTCATCACTTCGATGTCGCGTTTCTTTGGTGAGCGCCAGGCAGCGCCCATGCAGAAACGGGTGGCGCCGGCTTCGCGGGCGGCCTTGGCCCGCGCGGTCACGTCGGCGACGGCCATCAGTGCTTCGCGATCGAGACCGGTGTCGTAACGGACGCTTTGCGGACAGTAGGCGCAATCTTCCGGACAGGCGCCGGTTTTCACCGACAGCAGGGTGCTCATCTGCACCGTGTTCGGTGCGTGGTGGACGCGATGCACGGTCTGCGCACGAAACAGCAAGTCCTGAAAGGGCAGCGCGAACAGCGCCTCGACTTCGTCGAGCTGCCAATCGTTGCGGAGGTCGTCGTCGGCGATCGAAGCGTTCATGGAGGGCTCTTCTCGGCGTGTGCCGGCGACTATTCCGGCGAAATAGAGATGTTTTGGGCGCTGCCTTCGACAGCGGCAACCGGCAGCCTTGGCCGCGGCCGTCGGCGATGTTCCGCAAGCCCGGGGGAGGATGTCAACTTGGAACCCAAAAACGAGTCGACAATAGTCGTCACTCGAGCCCCGGTGCCCCGACTGAGAGCTTTGTCGTGGTGGCAGCGCCCGAGTTTCTGGTGTTTGCCGGCGCGTTGCTATTTCTGTGGCGGTCGCGGGGACCTCGGACCCTTCGACCTGTGTGGCAGCTGCCACGACGCGTTGCCTTGGATGGCGGTCCCGAGCGTCAGCACGACGGTCATTTCGGCGTTCGTTTACGCCTCGCCCGTGGACGATGCCCTCAAGACGCTCAAATTCGGCGGTGATCGGGCGGCTGCGCGAGTGCTCGGGACCTTGGTGGCGATGGCGGTGACGCGGGCCATCGCTCTCGAGCGGCTGCGCATGCCCGAATGGCTGCTGCCGGTGCCCTTGCACCCGCAGCGACTGGCCGATCGGGGCTTCAATCAGGCCGCCTTGCTCGCGATGCAGATCGGGCACTGGCTGCAGCGACCGGTGCTGCGCCATGGGCTCGTGCGCACGCGTGCCACACGACCGCAGACGGCGTTGTCGGCTGCCGAGCGACGAGACAACGTCGTCGGGGCCTTTCGGCTTTCGCCATCGTCGATCCGCCGACTCGCGAGCGACGTCCCGCGCAGCGTCGCGGTGATCGACGATGTCTCGACCACCGGCGCCACTCTCGAGGCGGCTCGCGCTGCGCTATTGCAGGCCGGCGTCGAAGAAGTTCAGCTCTGGAGCGTCGCGACGGCGATTCCCAACCACACGATCATGCCGACGTAATTGTTATCGAGGAATGCGCGAAAGCAGGCCGCACGGTCACGATGGCGCGCCCACCAAAGATGACGCGCAAACAGGCAGGTCACGACGATCAGGCTCAAAAAATAGATGGAACCGAGGTGGGCGATTCGACCGATCCAAATCAGCAAGCCCAGCATCAGGGCCTGCAGCAGTCCGATGACGAGCAGATCGTGACGACCAAACCAAAGCGCTGTGGAGCGAATGCCGATTCGGCGGTCGTCCTCACGATCGACCATGGCGTAAAAAGTATCGTAGATGCAGGCCCAGATGACGGTGCTCGCAAAGATCAACCACCCTGTCGTCGGTACGCGCCCGGTCGTTGCCATGAAAGCCATCGGTACGCCCCAGCCGAATGCGAGACCCAGGTAAACCTGAGGCGCGGCAAAGAACCGCTTGCAGAACGGATAGCTCGCGAGCAGTGCTGCGGCCACCAGCGACAGCCACACGGTGCGCGCATCGAGCTGCAGCACCACGACGAAGGCCAGCAGCATCAGCACCACGAACAGCACGATGGCCTCGCTTGGCGACACCCGCCGCGCCGCGAGCGGTCTTTCGCGCGTGCGCTCTACGTGCGGGTCGAACTCGCGGTCGGCGAAATCATTGATGATGCAACCTGCCGAACGCGTGAGCAGGGTGCCGACGACGAATACGATGAGCAGCCGCAGGTCCGGCATGCCGCCCGCCGCGAGCCACAATGCCCAGAGCACTGGCCACAGCAGCAGCAAGGTGCCGATCGGCCGATCGAGTCTCGTGAGCAGTGCATAGTCACGAAGACGACGACGCAAGGCGGGTGACACGTGTCGGACCTGATCGGTTGCGGTGCGTCGGCTAGCGTGGGCCGCGCTGGCCGATCGCGGGCAGAAATACTTCGTAGAGGTCGAACGGCGCGACACCCATGCGCAACGCGGAGTGTCTGACCCATAACGGCTGCGGTGCGAGCGCGGCATGGGTCAGCGCGCGATCGATGAGCCAAACGTCCGGATAGAACTGCGCGTAGCGAAAGGATTCTCTGGATAGCGTCGCCCGACCCTCGAGGGCCTCGCCGAGGGTTCGCGAGCCGATCCCGCCGAGCCAAGGCTCGGCTGCGAGCGTGGTTGCCGGGATACGCGTATGCGCGAACATCCACACCACGCCGTCGCAGGTCATGTCGATCTCGCGGATTTGCTCCTCGCCAACACGCTCTTCACGCAACAGGTGCATGGCAAAGCCATCGCCCGCCGCATCGCGAATTCTTTGGGTGAGCAAACCCGGCGTCAGCAGCCACGAGCGCAGCGACTGATCACCGACGTAGCAGTTGAGTGCCTGCCCCGGCAACCACATCGCCGAAGCGGGTACCGGCAGCGGCAGGTTCGGGTTGTCAGCCGATACGGCCATATCTGTCATCCGTTCCGATCCAGCGCGTGGTCAGGGGCGCGATTCTATCCGGGTACTGGGCGAGCAGTATCTCTGCGGCTTCTTGTACCCGTGGCAAGAGGTCTGCATCGCGGATCAGGTCGGCAACGCGCATGCGAGCGAGTCCCGTTTGTCGCGTGCCGAGCAGTTCGCCGGGTCCGCGCAGTTCGAGATCGCGGCGGGCGATTTCGAAGCCGTCGTTGGTATCGCGAATGGCATTGAGCCGCGCCCGCGCGAGCGGACCCATGGGCGCCCGATAAAGCAGCACGCAATTGCTTTCGTAAGCGCCGCGGCCCACACGACCGCGGAGTTGGTGCAATTGCGCAAGACCCATACGCTCGGCGTTTTCGATCACCATCAGCGTGGCGTTCGGCACGTCGACGCCGACTTCGATGACCGTGGTGGCGACGAGAAGATGAATCTTGCCGGCCTTGAAGGCGAGCATGGTTGCGTCTTTTTCTTTGGGCTTCATGCGCCCGTGTACGAGTCGCACCACCAAATGCGGCAGTGCTTCGGTGAGGACTGCCGCGGTCTCCTCGGCCGCCTGACACTGCAACTCCTCCGATTCTTCGATCAGCGGGCAAACCCAGTACGCCTGCCTGCCACTGCGGCAGGCCGCATCGATGCGCGCCACCACTTCGCTGCGTCGGGTTTCGGCAACGACGACGGTTTTGACGGGTGTGCGGCCGGGTGGCAAAGCGTCGATCACCGAGACATCGAGATCTGCGTAAGCCGTCATGGCGAGGGTGCGCGGAATGGGTGTCGCGGTCATGATGAGTTGGTGTGGATGACGACCGCTCGCCTCGCCTTTTTCGGCGAGTCGCAGGCGTTGCTGCACGCCGAACCGATGCTGCTCGTCGACGATCACGAGCGCGAGTTCGCGAAACTGCATGCTTTCCTGAAAAAGCGCGTGCGTACCGACGGCGATGCGTACTTCGCCAGAAGCAATGGCTTCGAGCGCGCTGCGTCGGGTACGCGCGGGCTGCGAGCCCGAGACCATCGCGACCGTGATGCCGAGCGGCCTGAACCACGCATCGAGATTTCTTTGATGCTGCTCGGCAAGCAGCTCGGTAGGTGCCATCAGCACGGCCTGTCGTCCACTCCCCACGGCGCGCGCAGCCGCCGCGGCCGCGACCACGGTCTTGCCGCAGCCGACGTCGCCTTGCACGAGACGCACCATCGGCCGCTGCTGCACCAGATCGGCGTCGATCTCGTCGAGCACGCGGCGCTGTGCGCAGGTGAGTTCGTAGGGCAGACCGGCGAGGAAGCGCGATTCGAGACCACTCCCGTCGGTCAATATCCACGCAGCATCGGTGCGCACTGATTCGCGCAGTCGCCGCATGACGACCTGATGGGTCAGCAATTCTTCGAAGGCCAGTCTGCGTTGCACGGGATGCTTGCCGGCGTCGAGCTCTTCGAGATCGGCATCGACTGGTGGCCGATGCACGTAACGCAGCGCTTCGCGCAGGGGCGGCAGGCCGAGTGGCGCGAGGATCGCGGGCGGCAGCCAGTCGCGAACGCCTGCGCTGTCCAGCTCACGCAAGGCTTGCGCGATGAGCACCCGCAGCCTGCCTTGGCTGACGCCTTCGGTGGCCGGATAGACCGGCGTCAGGGATTCTTCCAGCGGCGAGCGCTCGTCAAAGATTCGCCGGTATTCCGGATGCACGATCTCGAGACCGGCGGGACCGCGGCGCACTTCGCCGAAGCAACGCAGGCGATTACCGCGTTCCAGTCCTAGTTGCTGCGCACTCGAGAAATGGAAGAAACGCAGCGTCAGAAAGCCCGAACCGTCGGCGATACGACAGAGCATTTGTCGACGACGTCGAAAAACGACTTCGGTGAGTTGTACCTCGCCTTCGACGACGGCACGTCCGCCGGCGAGCAGCGAGCCGATCGGTTGCACGCGAGTGCGATCTTCGTAGCGCGTGGGCAGCACGAAGAGCAGATCCTGCACGGTTTCGACCCCGAGCACCGCGAGGCGTGCCGCGAGTGCATCGCCGACCCCGCGCAGCGCGGTGACCGGTCGTTGCTCACGAGCCTCCGTCATCGCGGCGCTCGTTGATGGGTGCATCGGCGATGGCGACATCGGCGCCAGCGCCGATTAATCGAGATGCAGGATGCAGTCGATCTCGACGCGCGCACCGCGCGGCAGTTGTGCGACGCCGATCGCGGCACGCGCCGGCCAGGGTTGGGGAAAGTACTGCGCCATCACTTCGTTGACCTTGGCGAAGTTCGAAAGGTCGGTGAGATAGACCGTGACTCTCACGGCGTGTTTGAGCGATCCGCCCGCGGCTTGCGCGATGGCCGACAGATTGTCGAACACCCGCCGGATTTCGAGTTCGATGTCGCCGCTGACCATCTGGCCACTGCTCGGGTCCAGCGGAATCTGTCCGGAGATGTAGACCGTGGGACCGACCCGCACGGCTTGCGAGTAGGTGCCGATGGCCTGTGGTGCGTCGTTGGTGCTGATGATCTGTCGCGTCATGTCCCGATCTCCTCGAAGGCTCGCCGCCGACTCACTCGTCGCGGGTTCTGACTGCGAGTGTACGCGAGAGTCGCAGCACGTCGGGCATGCGGCGGATCACGCGCATGACGTTGGCGAGGTGCTTGCGATCGCGAACCCGCACCTCGAAGACCAGTACCGAAGTTTGTGCGTCGCGCTCTTCGAGCTCGACGTGATCGATGTTGGTTTCGGTGCCGGCGATGGCCGCAGCGACCGCAGCCAGCACACCCATGCGGTTTTCGACTTCGACGCGCAACTCGCTGCCGAACATGCGTGCGGGGTGTTCGGCCCAGGTGACCGAGAGCCATTTCTCCGGATGCTTGCGATAGTCGTCGACGTTCGCACAGTCTTCACGGTGCACGATGATGCCGCGACCGCTCGAGAGATAGGCCAGGATCGCATCGCCCGGTACCGGAAAGCAGCAGCGCGCGTAACTCACCAGCAAACCCTCAGTCCCCGCGACGGCGAGCGGGGTCGGCGCGGTCTCGACTGCGGCATCGGTCGTCGCCGCGGTAGCAGCCGTGGCTGCCGGTCCGAGTCGGCGCGCGATCAGCGGCGCGAGCCGCTCGCCCATCCCGACCTTCTCGAACAACTCGTCGGCATCCGCCATGCCGAGTTCGCCTGCCGTGGCGGCGAGCGTCGTCGCGCTGATGTCGGTCAGCGAGAGATTGAACTCGGCAAGGGACTGATTGATGAGTCGCTGACCGAGTTCGATGGCCTCGGAGCGGCGCAGGCCCTTCAAATATTGACGAATGGCCGCGCGCGCCTTGGCCGTCACCACGAAGTTCACCCACGAGGGATTGGGGATCGCTCCCGGCGCGGTGACGATCTCCACCGTCTGCCCGTTGCGCAATTGGGTGCGTAGCGGCGTCAGTCGGCGATCGATCTTGGCCGCGACGCAGCGATTGCCGACGTCGGTATGCACGGCGTAGGCGAAATCAACGATGGTGGCTCCGCGCGGCAGTCGCAGGATCTTGCCCTTCGGCGTGAACACGTAGACCTTGTCGGGGAACAGATCGACCCGCACGCTCTCGAGGAATTCTTCGGAGGTGCCGGCCTCCTGCATCGAGACGAGATTGGACAGCCACTCGCGCGCGCGCGCCTGCTCGTGGTCGGCCGAGTATTCGCCGACCTTGTATTTCCAGTGGGCGGCGATGCCGGACTCCGCGATGCGATGCATGTCGCGGGTGCGGATCTGGGCCTCGATGGGCAGGCCGTTGGGTCCGAACAGCGTGGTATGCAGCGACTGATAACCATTGACCCGCGGAATCGCCACGTAATCTTTGAAGCGTCCGGGCATCGGTCGGTAGGCGCCGTGCACGACGCCGAGCGCGCGATAGCAGTGATCGACCGAGTCGACGACCACGCGCAACCCGTAGACGTCGACGATTTCGGCAAGCGGAATACGCTTGCGAAGCATCTTTCGGTAGATGCTGTAGAGGTGCTTCTCGCGGGTGTCGACTTCGGCGGCGATGCCTGCCTTGGCCAGCGCGTTGCCGATGTTCTCTGAGATACGCGTCAGGAATTCTTTCTGATTGCCGCGGGCGCGCTTCAAGGCCTTTTCGATGACGCGATAGCGCCGCGGGTAGAGCGCACGGAAACCGAGATCTTCGAGCTCGAGTTTCATGCTGTAGAGACCGAGACGCTCGGCGAGAGGTGCGTAGATGTCGAGCGTCTCGCGCGCGATCGCGCGCCGGCGCACCGGCGACATGCCTTCGATGGTGCGCATGTTGTGCAGGCGATCGGCGAGCTTGACGAGGATGACGCGCAGATCGCGCACCATCGCAAGCAGCATCTTGCGGAAGGACTCGGCCTGCGCCTCTTCGCGGCTTTTGAACTGGATCTGGTCGAGTTTGGTGACGCCGTCGACGATCTCGGCGACGTTGTCGCCGAAACGCTTCGCCAGATCTTCTTTGGCTATCGGCGTGTCTTCGATGACGTCGTGAAGGATGGCGGCGATGATGGTGTCGGTGTCGAGCCGCAGATTGGCGAGCACTTCGGCAGCCGCCACCGGATGCGCGATGTAGGGCTCGCCGGTTTTGCGCTTTTGACCGCGGTGTGCTTCGGCACCGAATTCTGCAGCGGACCGAATTCGCTCGACCTGATCGGGGTGCAGGTAGGCGCCGGCGGCAGTCAGTAATTCTTTGAGACCGGGCGTACGCCGCGAGCCCGGCAGGAGACCGAGCAGTGTCTCCGCGTAGTCCAAGGAGCCTCCGCGTGCGAGGCCCGCCCGGTCAGTCTCCGAGGCCGAACTGCGGCGCGCGGAAGCCCGGATCGGGTTCCATGATGTCCGGCAGCAG
>RGYP01000260.1 GCA_010031985.1 Gammaproteobacteria bacterium | reverse complement strand
CTCATCGAGCAGCCGCGCGACAACCTCGAGCGCTGGCTCGTCGACACGGTGCGCAAGCAAGCCGACGAGGCCGGTATCGGCATGCCCGAAGTCGGCATCTTCGATAGCCCCGAGCCCAATGCTTTCGCGACCGGCGCCAACAAGAACAAGGCCCTGGTAGCCGTCAGCACGGGCCTGCTGCAGCGCATGCGCAAGGAAGAGGTCGAGGCCGTCCTCGGGCACGAAGTGGGTCACGTCGCCAACGGCGACATGGTCACGCTGACCTTGATCCAGGGTGTGGTCAACACCTTCGTCATCTTCCTCGCCCGCGTCATCGGCAACTTCATCGACAAGGCCGTGTTCAAGAACGAAAACGGCGGCGGCATCGGCTATTTCGTGATCGTGATGGTGTGCGAGCTGCTGCTCGGCATCCTCGCGAGCGTCATCGTCATGTGGTTCTCGCGCAAGCGCGAGTTCCGTGCCGATGCGGCGGGGGCCCTGCTCACCACCCCGCAGGCGATGATCGGCGCCCTCGAGGCCCTGAAGCGCGCCCAGCAGCCGGAAGGCCTGCCGCAGCAGATGGCCGCCTTCGGCATCAATTCGGGCACGCCGACGGGGATCAAGCGCTTCTTCATGAGCCACCCGCCGCTCGATGAGCGCATCGACGCCCTCAAGCGTCAGCACGGGCTCGTCTGATCCGCTAGCCCTCTGGCCTGGCCCCAAAAACCCGCGCCGCGGACCCCGAGGTCCGCGGCGCGTTTACTTTGGGATCGAGGTTTGGCATCGTAAACTGTCAAGAGTTTTGGACACATGACTGAGCAAACCCTCCCCGTCTGGCGCCGCTGGTTGCGCGCCTTCATCAACTGGTTCGACACCGGTCCGCTCACGGCCCCGGCCGAGGGCGCCCCGCTGCCGGAGATTCCGGACCGCGTGGAATGGGCGCGTATCCTGCCCTTCATCGGCGTGCACGCGACCTGCCTCGGCGTCATCTGGGTTGGCTGGAGCCCGATCGCCGTCACGGTCGCCGTGGTCGCCTATCTCCTGCGCATGTTCGCGATCACCGGTTTCTACCATCGCTATTTTTCGCATCGCTCGTTCAAGACTTCGCGCGCGGGCCAATTCATTTTTGGACTGCTGGGCGCTTCGGCCGTGCAGCGTGGCCCGCTCTGGTGGGCGGCCCACCATCGGCATCACCACGCGCACTCCGACAAACCCGAAGATGCCCACTCGCCGGTGCAACATGGCTTCCTGCGTTCGCACATGGGCTGGTTCCTCACGGCGCGCGGGTTTCGTCCCGATCTGCGTCGCGTGCGCGACCTGATGCAGTTTCCGGAGCTGCGCTGGCTCGATCGCTTCGACATCCTGATCCCGGTGGCGCTCGCGGTCGGCATGTTCGGACTCGGTGCGCTGCTCGAGCGGACGGCGCCCGAACTCGGCACGAGCGGTGGGCAGATGCTGGTGTGGGGGTTTTTCATCTCCACCGTCGCCTGCTACCACGGCACCTACACCATCAATTCTTTGTCGCACGTGTTTGGCCGCCAGCGCTATCGCACGGGCGATGCGAGTCGCAACAACTGGCTGCTCGCGCTCATCACTCTCGGTGAAGGTTGGCACAACAACCATCACCACTTTCCAAGCTCCACGCGCCAGGGCTTCTATTGGTGGGAAGTCGACATCACCTACTACCTGCTCAAAGTGATGGCCTGGCTCGGCATCATTTGGGATCTCAAACCGGTACCGGTCGCGATTCGCGACCACTCGCCGCGGCGCATCGCCTGAGCGATCGCCGGCGAGCGCAACGGTCCCCGCCTCTGACGTGAGTCGCATCGCCATCATCGGAACCGGGATCGCCGGACTCACGGCGGCCTGGCACTTGCGTGATCGTCACGAACTCGTGTTGTTCGAGGCCAATGATTACGTGGGTGGTCACACCGCCACCAAAGATGTCGAGCAGGGTGGTCGGCGTTACGCGATCGACACCGGATTCATCGTCTTCAATGATTGGACCTACCCCAACTTCATCGCCTTGCTGACGGCGCTCGGCGTACCCTGGCAGTTCTCGAACATGAGCTTCTCGCTGCGCTGCGAGCGTAGCGGCCTCGAATACAACGGCACCTCGGTCAATTCGCTGTTCGCACAGCGTCGTAACCTGCTGAACCCGGGCTTCCTGCGCATGATCGCCGACATCCTGCGCTTCAACAGCCGGGCACGGGAGTTACTCGCACCGCCGATGAGACCGGGGCATCCCGACCCGCAGGGCTCGCTCACGCTCGGTGACTATCTCGCGCGAGGCGGCTACTCGCGCGCCTTCATCGAGCACTACATCATCCCCATGGGGAGGGCGATCTGGTCGGCCACCGGTCGCGGCATGCTCGAGTTTCCGGCGCGCTTCTTCGTCGATTTCTTCGATCGACACGGATTCTTGAACGTGGACGATCGACCGACTTGGCGCACAGTCACCGGCGGCTCACGCGAATACGCCCGTCGCCTGACGGCCGAATTCGGCGAACGTATTCGCCTCTCGACGCCGGTGCAGCGAGTCCGCCGCAGCGAAGATGGAGTATGGATCGGCAGTCGTGCGGGCGATGAGCGCTTCGATCAGGTTTTCTTTGCCTGTCACGGCGATCAGGCACTAGCGATGCTCGAAGATCCGAGCGAGGCCGAGCAGCAGATCCTCGGTGCGTTTCCATACCAGGAGAACGACGCCGTTCTGCACACCGATCGCACTATGCTGCCGCGCACACCGCTCGCTCGTGCGGCCTGGAATTACCACCTGCTCGACCCCGACAGCGGCCGAGTCGCGCTGACCTACGACATGAACGTGCTGCAAGCGATCGACGCCGACGTGACCTTCATGGTCACGCTCAATCGCACGGCCGAGATCGATCCGTCGAAAGTGCTCGGCCGGTACACCTACCATCACCCGGTTTACACCCCTGCTGCGGTCGTCGCGCAGGGTCGTCGCCGCGACATCAGCGGCGTGCGTCGCACCCATTATTGCGGTGCCTATTGGCGCTATGGCTTTCACGAAGATGGAGTCGTCAGTGGTCTCTGGGCGCTCGACGATTTCGCGCGGGTCACCGGCACCACGCCTCCCCCTGCACCGCTGCTCGAGCCCGTGCGTCGCAGCCTGCGCGAAACGAGCTGATGGGTACGAGCTGCCTCTATCACGGTCACATCCGCCACCGGCGCTTCGGGCCGCGCCGCAACGAGTTCCGTTACCGCATTTTCCTCACTTACCTCGATTTAGCCGAACTGCCGGCGCTGTTTCGCAATCGTTGGTTCTGGTCGGCACGCAAACCGGCACTGGCCTGGTTTCGAC
>RGYP01000259.1 GCA_010031985.1 Gammaproteobacteria bacterium | reverse complement strand
GATTTATGGCGCGGCCTGTCGCGACTCCCGGTGCCGGTTCGGAAAATACTGGCGAAGGCGTTGGGCGGGCTGCCTCCTCATCGCTGGAATTCGTTGATCACGCCGCTCTCGGGTTTGCTGCCTAAATCGCTGCGGTTCAGCGATCCGGGGCGCAAGATTCGAAAAGCCTCGATCTTTCTTCCAGCGTCGAATATCGACATGCTCTATCGTGGAATGGTGTCGCATTGGGAGCCGGCAGATCTGTTATTGACAGGTTTAGAGCCCGAGACGCTGCTGAGCGGCAAAAGTCTGAGTCTGAGCGGGCTCGGTGACATCGAACGCATGATGGCGCTCGATGCCATGACTTATTTGCCTGGCGATATCTTGGTCAAAGTTGACCGTGCAGCGATGGGCGTTTCGCTCGAGACTCGCGTACCGCTGCTCGATCATCGTCTGGTCGAGTGGGCGTGGCGCCTGCCGCTGGCACTCAAAATTCGTGATGGCCAAGGAAAGTGGCTGCTGCGGCAAGTGCTCTACCGGCATGTCCCCCGCGAGCTCATCGAGCGACCAAAGATGGGCTTCGGTATTCCGATTGACGATTGGCTTCGGGGCCCTTTGCGTGAATGGGCCGAAGGTTTATTGGACGAACGACGTATCGCGGGGCAGGGACTCTTCGACCCCTCGCGCGTGCGTCGCGCGTGGCAGGAGCATCAGGAGCGTCGCGGCGACTGGTCGTACCACCTGTGGGACGTGCTGATGTTCCAAGCTTGGTGGGACGAACATAGACCCTTTTTTTGAGGGGTTCGCACCCTGCAACGCGCTATTGACGCGTCGGGCGACTCGCGAGCAGGGTGCGCTGATAAACGTCGACGGTACGGGCATTCACGCTGCGATCATCGAACTCGGCGACGGCGCGACGACGTGCCGCCTCGCCTTGCCGTCGACGCAGAGTCGGGTCGTCCCCGAGCTGCACGATGGCACGCGCCAGGGCGCGGCCGTCACGCGCGGGAATCAGCAGACCCTCGACGCCATCGGTGATGACTTCCCGACAACCGGGGACATCGGTCGTGATCAGCGGCAGACCGCAGGCGGCCGCCTCGATCAATGTTTTTGGCAATCCCTCGCGGTAGCTCGGCAGGACGACGATATCGATGGTGCGAAAGAGTGAGGGCATGTCATCGACGTGACCTAACCAGGTGACGATTCCCTCTGCTACCCAGCTGCGAACGTCCGCCTCGGGAACGGCAGCAGGGTTGCCCGTATCGGGCGTACCCGCGAGCAGCAGCTCGAAATCCTTGCCCGCTGCGCGCAGCGTGCGTGCAGCCTCGATGAATTCGCCGACGCCTTTGTCCCAAAGTAAACGCGCCGCGAGCAGCACCCGGACACGCGCGCCCTGCCTCGCCGTGAGCTCGTCCGGTGTCAGTGGCAAAAAGCGCTGCAGATCGACCCCTGACCCAGCGATCAGGGTCGTGCGCTTGGCCGCGATACCGATCGTGCTCATGAAGAATTCGAGATCATCACGATTTTGTAAAATGATGTTGGATCCGGTGCCGCTCAAAGAAAAGCGGAACAAGGCTTTGACGAGGGGGCGTAGCAGTCGAGCAGAGAGGTCGTCGCTCGAGAATACGTAACCCATGCCGGTTACCGAATTGACGCGTACCGGCAACGAGCTGCGTAGCGCAGCCAGTCTGCCAGCGAGACTGGCATACACCACGCATTTGATGGTGAAACCGTGTACGACCTCGATGCGTTCGCGTCGCAGCAGCCTGAAAAGCCAAATCACGAGCCGTAACTCACGTAGTGGATTCAGACTGCGACGTCCCATCGGCGCGACGTAACAGCGAAACCCCAGCTCCTCGAGTTTGGCTACATAGGGGCCCGATGGCGCACAAAGAATGACCTCGTGGCCCTCGGCACGGAGTCGATGCGCGAGCGATCGACGAAAGTTGTAGAGATACCATTCGGTATTGGCGAACAGCAGCACTCGCATGCGCTGGATGCGGCCCTCTTCGTCGATGCGGCTCGCGAGTGCATCTTGTCCGAGCACGCTGGTGCGCCACTTGACCACGATACGAAATAGCAAGCGCAGCCAGGAGGTGCTGACGCCGTGGCGCCGACAGGAGCGACGCAGTTCGAACGTGGTGTTGATGGGCACCCACCAACGGCGGTTGCTGAGACCGCCGAGGGGCATGCGCACCAGCACTTCGGGTATGTAGCGGTAGGGCACTCTGCCGACACGCATGGTACGCACGAAGAATTCGAAATCCCCGGCGACGCGGAAGCTTGGATCGTAACCGCCGAATTTTTCATAGATGCTGCGACGCACGGCGAGCGTCGGGTGCGCCGGCATCAAGCCTCGAACGAAGTCCTCGGGGCTGAACCCGGGTGTGACGTAGTGTCGGTAGACCTTGCCAAAGTCTTCGGGGTCCGTCATCACGAGCTCGGCGAACACCATACCAAGCGCTGGGTCGACGAATTCACGCGCGACCCGCGAGATCACCGAACTGTGTTGATAAATGTCGCCCGCGTGCAGGCAGAGCACGACCTCGCCGGTTGCGAGGGCGATTCCTCGATTCAGGGCCTCGTACACCCCAGAGTCGCGCGCCGACACCACCTTGGCGACGTGAGTTCCCTCGCGTTGAACGATCTGCAGCGTGTCGTCGGTCGAGGCGCCATCGACGATGATGTGTTCGATGTCGGGGTGGTCCTGCGTCCTGACCGACCGAAGGGTGTTGCCGATCACCCGTGAGCCGTTGAGCACCGCCGTGATAATGCTGATTTTCATGGCCCGCCATGGTATCTCGTGCCACGTCGACCGGCCTCTCGTGTTCGGGGTTTCACCCTGATCGAACTTCTCATCGTCATCGTCATTTTGGGTTTGTTGCTGTCGCTGGTGGCACCGACCATGTTTTCCAAGGTGGGCTCTTCGCAGCGCAAGACGGCGATGGCACAGATGCAGATGCTCTCTACGGCGCTCGATACCTACCGCCTCGACACCGGCAACTTTCCCGCCAACCTCGAGGAGCTGCGCAAGGGCGCCGCCCCCGGTTGGGATGGCCCTTACTTGCCGCGCGATGTTCCCAAAGACCCGTGGGGCAATCCGTACGTTTACGCCGCCAAGGCCGAAGACCCCGCCAAGCCGTACGGGCTCATGAGCTACGGCAAAGATGGTCGTGCGGGCGGCGACGGCGATGCCGAAGACATCGTTTTCCAATGATCGACTTTGCCGACATTCTCTCGCGTAGTGGCGTGCAAGCGGCCGATCTCGAGAAAGCCCGTACCTACCAGCAAAAATACGGCGGTCGGCTCGAGCAGATCCTCGTCAACATGGGCAGTCTCTCG
>RGYP01000258.1 GCA_010031985.1 Gammaproteobacteria bacterium | reverse complement strand
CAAAGAAATGATCGCGGCGATCCTCGCGGTGCGCGGCTCGACGCTGGCCACGGCCGGCAACCTCAACAACCACATCGGCGTACCGCTCACGCTGCTGCGTTTGACGCCTGAGCATCGACATGCGGTGATCGAGATGGGTGCCAATCATGCGGGTGACGTCACGCAGTTGGCGGCGTTTGCAGCGCCGTCGATCGGCATCGTCACCAATGCGGGCGCGGAGCATCTCGAGGGTTTCGGTTCGCTGGAAGGCGCGGCGCGTGCCGAGGGTGAATTGTTCGCTGCGCTCGGTCGCGACGGTACGGCGATTCTGAATGCCGACGACAGTTTCGCGCCTTTGTGGCGCGACATGACCGTCGCGCGGATCGTCACTTTCGGGCTCGGTGCCAAGGCGGACTTCACCGCGCGCGACATCCACACGGAAGCCACGACCCGCGGCTTTCTGACGCGTTTCACGCTGGTCGCGCCGAGCGGCGAGACCACGATCGAGCTCCAACTCGCCGGCAAGCACAACGTGCTCAATGCGCTCGGCGCAGCTGCGGCGGCGAGCGCCGCGGGCGCGACGCTCGGCGAGATCTCGAGTGGTCTTGCGCGCATGCGACCGGTCGCCGGCCGCTTGCAGTTGCGAGCAGCGCGCGAGGGTGCCTGGCTGATCGACGACTCCTACAACGCCAATCCCAGCTCGCTCGAGGCGGCCATCGACGTGCTCGAGTCGCTCGGCGGGCGCCGCGTGCTCGTGCTCGGCGAGATGGCCGAACTCGGTGCGTTCTCCCGAGAGGCGCATCTGGAGGCAGGTCGCTACGCGCGGGATCACGGCGTCGCGCGATTGTTCACGCTCGGCGACGCGACCCGCCATGCCGTCGAGAGTTTCGGCGCGGGTGCGAGTTGGCACGCGGACGTGGCGGATTTGATCGCCGCGGTCGAGCGCGAACTCGCGAGCGGTACGCGCGTGCTCGTCAAGGGCTCGCGCATGAATCGGCTGGAGCGCGTGGTCGCGGCTCTCGAGCAGGGCGTAAGTCGAGCCGACGCCCGCGAGGCTGCTGCAGAGGGGGTGCACTGATGCTGCTGTGGCTGTCACAACGCCTGGCTGAAACGGCTTCGTTGTTCAACGTTTTTTCTTATCTGACGTTCCGGGCGATCCTCGCCGCAGTGACTGCGCTCGCCATTTCTTTGGCCATCGGACCCTGGATGATCGCCAAACTGACGCGCGACCAGATCGGTCAGGTGGTTCGCGACTACATTCCTGCCGCGCACCAGAAGAAAGTTGGTACACCGACCATGGGCGGTCTGCTGATCATCGTCGCGATTGCCGTGTCGACCCTGCTGTGGGCCGATCTCGGCAACCGCTTCGTGTGGATCGTACTCGGCGTGACGCTGCTGTTCGGCATGGTCGGTTTCTGGGACGACTACCTGAAGCTCGTCAAGAAAAACCCCAAGGGCTTGATCGCCCGCTACAAGTATTTCTGGCAGTCGGTCGGCGGTCTCGCTGCGGCGCTGGCGCTTTGGTACACCGCCAGAACTGCGGTCGACACCACGCTCTTTCTGCCGTTCGTCAAGAATTTCGCCCTGCCGCTCGGCATCTTCGGCTTCGTGCTGCTGACCTACCTGATGATCGTCGGCATGAGCAACGCGGTGAACCTCACCGACGGTCTCGATGGTCTCGCGATCATGCCCGCGGTGATGGTGGCCGCTGCGCTCGGCGTGTTCGCCTATGCGGCGGGCAACGCGGTATTCGCGGGGTATCTCGGGATTCCCGCCGTTCCTCATGCCGGTGAATTGCTCATTTTCTGTGCTGCGCTGGTTGGTGCGGGCCTCGGATTTCTTTGGTTCAACACCTATCCCGCTCAGGTGTTCATGGGAGACATCGGTGCGCTGTCGATCGGCGCCGCGCTCGGTACGATCGCGGTGATCGTGCGTCAGGAGCTCGTGGTGCTCGTGATGGGCGGTATCTTCGTGCTCGAGACGGCCTCGGTGATCTTGCAGGTCGCTTCTTTCAAGCTCACGGGCAAGCGCATCTTCCGCATGGCGCCCATCCACCATCACTTCGAACTGAAGGGCTGGGCCGAGCCCAAGGTGATCGTGCGTTTCTGGATCATCACGTTCTTCCTCGTGCTCGCGGGTCTCGCGACGCTGAAACTGCGATGACGAGCGCCGCATCCGCACCGCGAGCACTGATCGTCGGCCTCGGCAAATCGGGGTTGTCGGCGGCGCGTCATCTTTCGGCGCGGGGCTGGGATCTGGCCGTCACCGACAGTCGCGAGTCGCCACCCGGGCAGTCGGCAGTCCGCGCACTGCAGCCGGGAGCCCGCGCGGCCTACGGTCGTTTCGACTTGAGTCTGCTCGATGGCGTTGCACTCGTTGTGGCATCGCCCGGGGTCGCGCTCGATGAGCCGTTGATGATCGCAGCGCGTGAGCGCGGTATCGAGGTCGTGGGCGACGTCGAGCTCTTCGCGCGCGAAGCGCCGGCGCCCGTGGTCGGCATCACCGGCACCAACGGCAAGAGCACGGTGACGACGCTCGTCGGTCGCATGGCTCTGCGATCGGGTCGCCGCGTCGCCGTCGGCGGTAATCTCGGTACACCCGTGCTCGATCTGCTTGCGCAGTCGACGCCCGAGCTCTACGTGATCGAGCTCTCGAGCTTTCAGCTCGAGAGTACCTCGTCGCTGCGGTTGCTCGCAGGGGCTGCTCTCAATCTCACGGCGGATCATCTCGATCGTCACGGCAGCATGCAGGCCTATTGCGCCGCGAAGGCGCGCATCTTCCGTCACTGTGCAACCGCCGTCGTCAATTACGACGATCCCTGGACCCGCTCCATGCCGGAAGTCGTCGTCGGCGGCGATTCGTCGCTGCGGGGGGCGGAGCGCGTGGTCGGCTTTTCGGTCGCGGGCGCGAGCGGCGCCGACTATTCTTTGGTCGAGCGTCAGGGTGAGCGTTGGCTTGCCATTCGTGGCACGCCGGTACTTGCGTTATCGGCAATGCGGATCGCCGGTTTGCACAACGCCGCCAATGCGCTCGCCGCACTCGCGCTCGGCGAGGCGAGCGGCTTGCCGTTGCCGCCGATGCTCGAAGAATTGCGCGAATTCACCGGACTTGCCCATCGTTCACAGTGGGTGGGCGAGAAGCGCGGAGTACGCTACATCAACGATTCCAAGGGCACCAACGTCGGTGCGACGGCTGCCGCGGTGCGCGGCATGCCGGGAAATCTGCTGCTGATCGCCGGTGGCGATGGCAAGGGCCAGGATTTCGCGCCGCTCGCCGAGGCCTTGCAGGGTAGGGTGCGGCGCGCACTGCTCATCGGTCGTGATGCGATGCGTCTGGCGGCCGCACTCGAG
>RGYP01000257.1 GCA_010031985.1 Gammaproteobacteria bacterium | reverse complement strand
GGCGAGGAGGTGCGTCTGCTGACGCATCTCGTCATCCGTGACGACGCACACGTCCTCTACGGATTTGCGACCCAGGCCGAGCGTCAACTGTTCCGTAATCTGCTCAAGGTGTCGGGTGTCGGTCCAAAGATTGCGCTCGGCATCCTGTCGGGGACCACGGTCGAGGGATTCGCTTCCTGCGTGACCACCAACGATATCGGCGCACTCACGCGGATTCCGGGCGTCGGTCGCAAGACGGCCGAGCGGCTCGTGATCGAGATGCGCGATCGTCTCGTCGACGCGCAGGCGGTGGCGATCGTCACACCCGAGATGACGGCGGCGGGTGCCGAGGGCGAGGCGTTCTCCGCTCTGGTCGCCTTGGGTTACAAACCTGCCGAAGCCACCCGGCTCATCAAGGCTGCCGCGGCGGGTGAGGGCGGCGAGAGCACTACTGAAGATCTCATTCGCCGTGCGCTGCAGGGGGCTTTGCGATGAACGAACGGCTGGTGAGTGCAGAGGGCGGCCGCGAGGATGAGGCGATCGATCGGGCGATCCGCCCCAAGCGCCTCGCCGACTACGTCGGCCAGCGTCCGGTCAAGGAACAACTCGAAATCTTCGTCGGCGCGGCTCGGGCACGTGAAGAGGCGCTCGATCACGTGCTGATCTTTGGTCCGCCGGGCCTCGGCAAGACTACGCTCGCCAACATTTTGGCTGCGGAACTCGGGGTCAGTTTGCGTCAGACGTCGGGCCCGGTGCTCGAGCGGCCGGGCGATCTCGCGGCGATCCTCACCAATCTGCAACCGCGCGATGTGCTGTTCGTCGACGAAATTCATCGGCTGTCGCCGATCGTCGAAGAGGTGCTCTACCCGGCGATGGAGGACTACCAGCTCGACATCATGATCGGCGAGGGCCCCGCGGCACGCTCGATCAAGTTGTCGCTGCCACCGTTTACTTTGGTGGGCGCCACGACCCGCGCGGGGCTTCTGACCTCGCCGCTGCGCGATCGCTTCGGCATCGTGCAGCGCCTCGAGTTTTACGACGTCGCCGATCTCACCAGCATCGTGCAGCGCTCTGCCGGCATTCTCGGGGTGCCGCTCGAGGCCGAAGGGGCGATGCGCATCGCCGAACGCTCGCGTGGTACGCCGCGTATCGCCAATCGTCTGTTGCGTCGCGCGCGCGACTACGCGCAGGTCAAGGGCGACGGCACGATCACGGCGCGTCTCGCGGTGGCCGCGCTCGATCTGCTCGAAGTCGATCCGGTGGGGTTCGACACACTCGATCGCAAACTGCTTACCACCATCATCGAAAAATTCGATGGTGGGCCGGTGGGCATCGACAGCCTCGCCGCCGCGATAGGCGAGGAGCGCGGCACGCTCGAAGACGTCATCGAGCCGTTTTTGATCCAGCAAGGATTTTTGATGCGTACGGCGCGCGGACGCGTGGCGACGCGTACCGCTTACTTGCACTTCGGGTTCACGCCACCGCAGCGCCCGGGCGGAGCGATGCCGCTTTTCGAGGAGGGCGTGTGAGCGCGTTTCGGATTCCGGTTCGAGTCTATTGGGAAGACACGGACGCGGGTGGGGTCGTCTATTACGCCAACTATTTGCGCTTCCTCGAGCGTTGTCGTAGCGACTGGTTGCGCAGCAAAGGTATTTCGCAGCAGACCTTGGCGGCGACGCGCGGCGTGCAGTTCATGGTGCTCGCCGTGAACATCGAGTACAAAGCCGCGGCGCGCCTCGACGATCTGCTCGAGGTGAGTTGCGAAGTCGAGCCCGAGGGGCGCACTACGGCCATTTTTCATCAGCAGATCCGGCGTGAGGCCGGTTCGGCGGAAGAGCGCGAACTTTTGGTCGACGCTCGGGTCCGTGTGGTGTGCGTCGATGCGAAGACGCTGCGACCGCAGCGCATGGGAGAGTACATCCAGTGAACGATCTGTCCATTTTGCGCCTCATCGTCGAGGCCACCATCGTCGTGCAGCTCGTGATGCTGATGTTGGTCGGCGCATCGGTCTATTCGTGGAGCATCGTCTTTCGCAAGCGTGCGGTACTCGGTCGCGCCAAAGAAGACCTCGAACGCTTCGATCGTGATTTCTGGTCGGGTGGGGATCTCGCGACGCTCTACAAGACGATCGAGTCGCGCGGCAACGCCGTCGGCATCGACAGTATTTTCCAGGCGGGCTTCAGCGAATTCGCGCGTCTGAGCCAACAGGGCGTCGATGCCGTGGAGGTGCTGCTCGAAGGCGCCCGACGCGCCATGAAGGCACAACAAATCAAAGAAATCGAATACCTCGAAAAAAGTCTTTCCAACCTCGCGACCGTGGGCTCGACGAGTCCTTACGTCGGTTTGTTCGGTACGGTGTGGGGCATCATGCATGCCTTCGTCGGTCTCGGGTCGGTGCAGCAGGCGACGCTCGCGACGGTGGCGCCCGGCATCGCCGAGGCGCTGATCGCGACGGCCATCGGACTTTTTGCAGCGATTCCTGCGGTGGTGGCCTACAACCGCTTCGCCGATCAGGTGTGGCGTCTCGAGGCGCGCTACGACGCCTTCATGGAAGAGTTCTCGACCATCCTGCAGCGTCACGCGACGCGCAGCGGTCATTGAGGTCGGGACCCGTGGCACTCGCAGGTCGCGGCCGCAAGCCGATGAGCGAGATCAACGTCGTGCCCTACATCGACGTGATGCTCGTGCTACTCATCATCTTCATGGTGACGGCGCCGCTACTCACGCAAGGCGTCAAAGTCGATTTGCCCGATGCCGATGCACCAGCCATCGATCCAGCCGAATTGCAGAACCGTCCGCCGCTCGTGCTCTCGGTCGATCGGCAAGGCCGCCTCTACCTCAATCAGGGTGAGCGTCCCGAGGAGCCGCTCGAGGACGCCATGATCGAAGCGCGCGTCGCCGCCGTGCTGCGCAAAGCGCCCGGTCTGCCGGTGTTCGTCAAAGGCGATCGCGACGTGCCCTATGGTCGCGTCGTCGAGGCGATGGTGTTGTTGCAGGGGGCAGGTGCGCAAAAGGTCGGTTTTTTGACCGACCCCGTGAACATCCGAGGTGCGCGTTGAGGTCGCCATGCCCAGCGTGATCGAGCGCTGGCGTCCCTACTTGCTGTCGGTTGCGGTGCACGTCGCGCTGCTGCTCGTCATCGTCGTGCTCAGCCTCGATGCCTGGAAAGATCTTTGGCAAGACGAGGCCACGCCGCCGCTCGCGCTGGCGATCGAAGCCGTGCCGGTCGATGGCGAGGAGCTTGCCCGCCTGGCGCGCGCGGCACGGACTGCAAAGCCCGCTCCCGAGCCGATCCCCGAGCCCGAACTGGCGGCACCACCCCCGCCGCAGATCGCGCCGCCCAAGGCCCTC
>RGYP01000256.1 GCA_010031985.1 Gammaproteobacteria bacterium | reverse complement strand
AGGCCTTGGCGCGGGAATGAAAGTCCGCCCGCTGGCGCGCCCCTCGGCATCGTAACGCAGCGGACCTCGCATGCGTCTGCCGGCCGTCGGCGATCGCGTAAACTCCCGCGTCGTCGCGTTGCCCGCGCCCGGAGTCACGCTTGCGCCTGCTTGCCTACAACATCCGCTACGCCACCGGGACCGGCCCAGCGTTCCACCTTCCGCTCCCCGGCGCCGGCTACTTGCGCAGCAGTCGTCGTGTGCTCGACGACATCACGCATTTCATTCGTCGTGAAGATCCGGACCTCGTCGGTCTCATCGAGGTCGACACTGGCTCGGTACGCAGCGGCCTGATCAACCAAGCCGAATACATCGCCCAACATCTCGGGCACTACACAGCCTACGAATGCAAATACGGCGCGGCCTCGATCAACAACCAATTGCCGATCGTTCGCAAGCAAGGCAACGCCATACTGGCCGCACCACGGGTGACCAACGAGCGCTTTCATTACTTTCCGACAGGCATCAAGCGTCTGATCATCGAGATGGAACTCGATGAGGTCTGCATTTTTTTGGTGCACCTGTCGATCAAATACAGACATCGACAAGAGCAGCTTCGCCACCTGCACGATCTGATTCTCGCGGCGCACAAACCAGTGGTCGTTGCCGGCGACTTCAATACTTTTTCGGGCACCAACGAGCTTTTCCTGTTCATGCGGGCAACGGGTCTGCGTAGTGCGAACACGCTCGGCATGCCGTCCTTCCCGGCGCGTATCCCGCGGGCGGAGCTCGACTTCGTGCTGGTGAGTCGCGAAATCGACATCCTCGATTTCCGTATTCCCGACGTCCGATTGTCCGATCACAGGCCGGTCGTCTGTGATTTCCGCGTGTTATCCGCCCAAGAGATCGCCGCCCGTGAACGACACTCCGCTCCGCTCCTGGCATGAGGCCCGCGATGCCGAGGGCATCGTCTGGTTGACGTTAGACAAGCCGCAAAGCTCGGTCAACACTCTGTCATCGCCGGTGCTCGAGGAACTCGGTGCCATCGTCACGCGACTGGCGCACGACCCGCCGCGCGGCGTCGTCCTGCAGTCGGGAAAGTCGTCGGGCTTCGTGCTCGGCGCCGACGTCAAAGAATTCACCACCCTGCGTTCGATCGAAGAAGCGCGTGCGCTCGTGCTGCGTGGTCATCGGGTGCTCGCAGCCCTCGAACGCTTGCCTTGCCCGTCGGTGGCGCGTATCGAGGGCTTCGCGCTAGGCGGCGGACTCGAACTCGCCTTGGCGTGTACCTATCGTGTAGCGCTCGATGACGAGCGCTTGTCGCTCGGTCTGCCGGAAGTCTTGCTCGGCATTCATCCGGGATTCGGCGGCACGGTCCGCGCCGTGCGCACGATCGGCGCCGTGGGCGCACTCGACATGATGCTCACCGGTCGCAACCTCAAGGGATCGAAGACCCTTGCGCTCGGACTGGTCGATCGTCTCGAGTCGACGCCCGAGGGCTGCCGGAATGCCGCGCGCGAGCTCATCGAAAAAAATCCCGGTCCGCATCGACCGTCGCTCTGGCAGCGCGCGCTGTCCTGGTCGCCCGTCCGGCCTTTCGTGCGTCGACAACTGCGGGCACAGGTCGCTCGCAAGGTCCGCGAAGCTCACTACCCGTCCCCGTACGCCATCATCGATCTTTGGGCCAAACACGGCGCCGCGGGTGATCGCGCCTTCCAAGCCGAGGCGGACTCGATCGCTGCTCTAGCGGGAACGCGAACCGCGCAGAACTTGATTCGCGTCTTCATGCTGCAAGATGCGCTGAAGTCCCAGGGCAAGCAGGCGACCGATTCTGTGCGGCGTGTGCACGTGATCGGTGCCGGCATCATGGGCGCGGACATCGCCGCATGGTGCGCGCTGCGCGGTCTCGAGGTTACGCTGCAAGATCGCGAGCAGCGCTTCATCGATGCTGCACTGACGCGCGTGTCATCGCTGTTCGACAAAAAGATTCGCGATCCGAAAAAGCGTGCCGCGGCCCGCGCTCGCCTGCGCAGCGATCTTGCCGGCAGCGGCGTCGCCGAAGCCGACGTCGTCGTCGAGGCGATCATCGAAGATGCCGTGGCCAAACGACAGTTGTATGCCACGCTCGAACCGCAGATGCGTGCAGGGGCGATGCTCGCGACCAACACCTCCTCGATCCGACTCGAGGAGCTCACTCAAAATCTTCACGATCCGTCGCGACTCGTTGGGCTGCATTTTTTCAATCCTGTGTCACAGATGCCGCTGGTCGAGATCGTGCACGCCCCATCCACCTCGCCCGATACGATCTCGAGGGCGATCGCTTTTGCGCGCAAGATCGACAAGCTGCCGCTACCCTGTCGCAGCTCACCGGGCTTCGTCGTCAATCGGGTGCTAGCGCCCTACATGCAAGAGGCCATGTACGCGGCGGCCGATGGCTTCAGCTTCGACGCCATCGATCGTGCGGCCACCGACTACGGCATGCCCGTGGGTCCGGTCGAGCTCTCGGACATGGTGGGTCTCGACGTCTGTCGACACGTGGGCGCGATCGTCGGCCCGGCGCTCGGCAAGCCCGTACCCGACCTCAGCGTACTCGATACAAAGATTTCCGCAGGCAAGCTCGGTCGCAAGAGCGGCGAGGGCTTTTACCGCTGGGACGGCGGCAAGGTCGTCCGCAACGCCGCGAGCCGTGCGCCATACCTGCCCACCTTGTCGGTGCCGAGCTCGGCAGCCGCCAAAGATTTGCAGGACCGACTGGTGCTGATCTTTCTCAACGAATGCGTCGCGGTCTGGCGCGAGCGACTGGTCGAGTCGGCGGACATGCTCGACGCCGGGGTGATCTTCGGCTCCGGCTTCGCGCCCTTTCGGGGTGGCCCCTTGAACGACGCGCGTCAGCGCGGTCTTGCAGATTGCGAACGAAGACTGCGGGAACTGGCGGAGCGTTACGGGCCGCGCTTCATCCCGGACGCCGGTTGGGCGCAGTTGCGTTGATACGCCACAGCAGGCGCTCGAGTGCGAGCGGCTTGCTCACCGGCGTGTCGGTCCACTGTCGCGCCTCGCGCAGATCTTCGAGCGCGGCGAACAGAGGCTCCGCACTGCCCTGCCCCGCCATCGCCCAATGGCGAACGCGTTCGACCAACCAGGACTCGATGCAGGCGAGGCGCAGCGCGTAATCTTCCTTGCCCCAGAACTCGGCCGTGTCGACCGGATCGAGCCCGCCACGCACCGCCTGCTCGAGGGCGCTCAAAGTTTCGCGACGCAAATCGATCAACGCACCGGTGTCGGCCTGCAAGGCATCGATCGGTTTGGGCCCGAGCACGCTTAGCACCGACTCCCAATCGGTGCCGTGATCGC
>RGYP01000255.1 GCA_010031985.1 Gammaproteobacteria bacterium | reverse complement strand
CGGCACCTACGACACCCTGACCGATTCGGTCGTGTTCGCATCCTGTCTTTTCTATGCACTGAGTGCCGCGGCAGATCGGGCTCACGCTGTCGAAAAATGATGACCGCCGCGGCACTCAGTGCATAGAAAAGACAGGATGCGAACACGACCGAATCGGTCAGGGTGTCGTAGGTGCCGGAGATCGCGAGCACGCTCGCCCAACCAGCCTGCGCCAGCACGGCGTTCACCGGCACTCGAGTGCGGGTCGATATCTTTGCCAGCGGCTTGAAGAACATGCCGTCTGCCGCCATCGCATAGGGTACGCGCGAGTTGGCCAGCACCGACGAATGCAAGGAACCCAGCGAGGAGAGCATAAGCGCAGCTGCCATGAAGGTGACGGCGAAGGGCCCGGCGAAACTCGCGAGTACTTCGGTAGCCACCGACGAGGTCGCCGACACGCTCGCCACCGCCACGGCGGGAAGCACGTAAAAGTAGGCCGCGTTGACACCAACGTAGAGAAGGATCACGAGCAGCGTGCCCCAGATGAACATTCGCGGCAGATTACGCTGCGGTTCTTTCACCTCGCCACAGAGCGGCGCGACGTTGTTCCAGCCGTCGTAGGCCCACAACGCACCGAGCATCGCCGCGCCAATGCCGGCGATTCCGCCCATCGCACTCGTCTCGACACCCTCGCAGCTGCCGCCCGCTGCAGAGCTGGAAAAGTTCGCGAAATCACCCGAGCCGAAGACGAATGCGCCAACGCCAACACCGATGACGGTCAATACTTTGAGCACGGTGAGCAGCGTTGCCGCGTTCCCCGTTGCGGCGACCGAGGCGCAGTTGAAAAGCGTCACCAGCCAGAGCGCGCCCAGCGCGAAAATCGTCAGGCCCTTGACGCCGATGCCATCACCGAATGGCAGCGTGAACCATACGGCGTCGAGCGCACCACCCAAGGCGGTGTTCAAAAAAATTGCGAATCCGACCGCTAGCGCTGCCTGCGAGCCGGTCTTCATGATGGCAAAGACGGTCCAGCCATACAAAAAACTCGTCAAGCGACCATAGGCGCGGCGCAGAAAGACGTAGTCACCACCCGCTGCCGGCATCATCGAGGAGAGTTCTGCGTAACAGAATGCGCCGAGCAGCGAGAGCAAACCCGCGGCGAACCATACTGCCATGACGATCACCGGATCATCGACGTTGCAGGTCATCACCCGCGTCTTGAGAAAGACGCCCGTGCCGATGACGTTGGCGACGTTGATGGCGATCCCCGCGGTGAGACCGAGGCCGCGGTTGAGCTCTGTCATCGGCGTGCTCCATCGATGAGTTTGCAAAGTTCGGGTACGGCGTCGATCGCACTCGGGCCCATGCGCACGAGGCGCTGATCGGGATAAGCCACCAACTGACGGTTGGCTACCGCCTTGACGTCGGTGAAGGGAGCCCAGCGCTCACGCCACTCGCGAGCGGTGATCGGCGGTGCCGACATCAAAATAAGGTCGGGGTTGCGCTTCTTGAGATCTTTGAACTCGACGATCGGCATGGGGAAGTCGATATCGTCGTAGAGATTACGACCGCCGCAGCGGGTAATGGCATCGGCCATCGCGCTGCGACTGCCCACCGTGTAGAGAGGCGAATCGAGAAACATGAAAAATACGTCGACGGGACGGCGCGCAGACTTGGCCACCCCAGCGCGGGTCGGCAGGTGGGCGAGCTGCGCCTCCAGAGTTTTGGCGGCGTCGTCGGCCGTGGCACTGGTGCCCGCAAGCACGCCGAGACGCCGCACCGACTGCGGGATGTCCTCGAGACGGCGGATGCTGACGAAGTAGACGTTCAGCTTGAGTTTGTTGACGAGACTGTCGAGCACCAATTCATTGGTGAGATCTTTCCAGACCACGACCGCATCGGGCTTCAGGGCAATCAGGCGATCGAAGACGAGTCCATTGGCATCACCGATGCGCGGGATTTTTTTGGCGGCATCGGGCACGTCGGCGCCAGTCACCGTGGCGACGATGCGATCACCAGCACCGGCAGCAAAGAGCATTTCCGTCGTACCCGGCGACAGACTGACGATACGTTGTGCGGGCGCCGAGAGCCGCAGCGTAGCCGCCGTGTCGTCGCGAATCGGCATCGCAAGCGCACAGGCTGACAGCGCTGTGCCAGCGAGAGCCGGCCACAACGAGGTCAGCACCCGATGGCGAATCATGAGTTGTTCGAGCGACAGGCTGAGCAGCCTGCGGGCGCTTCGAGCTCATGCTGCAACTTGGCGAGCGGTGCCGCGAGCGGCGGAAGCGCACGCCGCAGCGTTTTGAGCGTGTTCAGGCGCAGTCGATGACCGGCGAGCGACCAGAACACGTAGAGCGTGGCGAGCACGACGAACCCCGCGACGAGACCTTGCTGCAACATGCTCAGCCAGCCGTGAAGAAAAGCGCGACCCGATAGGTCACGAACGCTGCGAGGTAGGCCAAACCGAAAAGATAGCCCGTCATGACGAGAGGATAGCGCCAACCGTTGGTCTCGCGGCGAATCACGGCCAAGGTGGCGAGGCATTGCGGTGCGAAAACGTACCAAGCGAGCAGCGCGAGACCCGTGGCAAGCCCCCACTGCCCGGCGATCGTCGACGACAGCGCCGTCGTCACGGTCGCCTCGTCACCCGAGAGCGCGTAGACCGTACCGAGAGCACCCACCGCAACTTCGCGCGCAGCCAATCCCGGGATGAGCGCGATGGAAATCTGCCAGTTGAAACCGATCGGTGCGAGCACCACCGCCAAAGCGCGCCCGAGCTGACCCGCGAAACTGTATTCGATCGCGGCCCCCGTCGCTCCCGGCGGCGGTGCCGGATAGGTGGACAGGAACCACAGCAATACCATCAGCGCGAGAATGATGCCGCCCGCGCGTTGCAAAAAGAGTCGCGTGCGCTCCCAAAGACCCAGCAAAAGGTTGACGAGATTCGGCAGCTGATAATCGGGCAGCTCGAGCATCAGCAGGTGGGTGTCGTTACCGCCGCGCAGTCGCTTGAGCACCCAGGCCACGAGCAGCGCACTCAACACGCCGATGAAATAGAGGGCGAACAGCACGACGCCCTGCAGATTGAACACACCGATCTGGCGATCCGGGATGAAAGCTGCAATCAAAAGTGCATAGACCGGAAGTCGTGCAGAACACGTCATGAGCGGTGCCACCATGATGGTCGCAAGTCGATCACGCAGATTGGGAATGGTACGGGTCGCCATGATCCCCGGAATCGCACAGGCAAAAGACGACAGCAACGGAATGAAGGCGCGACCGGACAAGCCGACCGAGCCCATCACACGATCGAGCAAATAGGCGGCACGCGGCAGATAACCGCTGTCCTCGA
>RGYP01000254.1 GCA_010031985.1 Gammaproteobacteria bacterium | reverse complement strand
CGGCGAGTTCGATGGTCGCCCAACCGAAGCCCTCGAGCGGAATTTGTCGAACGGTGGTGCCGCCTTGATCGACCACGTGAATCGATGCGCCGCCGACGGGCAGCACGCCTTCATCAGCAGCTTTTTCTCAGGCGAGGTGGCCAAGATCGATCTCGCGAGCGGCAACAAGGTGGGCAGCATCGCGACCCAGGCGCCCAAGGCCGTCGCGGGACTCGCGGAGTTTCGCGGCTAGCGCTCTTCCTGCTTGAACTATTCGTAGCGCAGCGCTTCGATCGGATCGAGCGCAGCCGCCTTCGAGGCGGGCGCAATGCCGAACACCACGCCGACGATGGCCGAGAACCCGGCCGCGGCAATCATCACCCAAATGGGTACGTGCGCCGGGGGGAAGTTCGGGATCAGCGAGGCGATGCCCATGCCCGCGAGCAGTCCGAGCACGATGCCGATCAGGCCGCCAAGCAGCGAGAGCAGGGCGGCTTCGAGCAAAAACTGCACGAGGATGTCGCGGCGCGTGGCGCCCAATGCCTTGAGAATGCCGATTTCTCGGGTCCGCTCGGTGACCGACACCAGCATGATGTTCATGATGCCGATGCCTCCGACCAACAAAGAAATGCCGACGATGCCGGCGAGTACCGCGGTGGCGGTGGCCGTGATGCTGTTGAACTGACGCACGAACGAATCGGCGGCCTTGATCTCGAAGTCGTCGGCCTTGCCGGGCGGGAGCTTGCGAGTGGCACGAATGGCGCGCTCGGTGCGCTCGCGCACCTGATTCACCTCGGTGAGATTGGTGACGGTGAACGAGACTTCCATCGAGCTGCGCTCGAAGGTGCCGGTCAGCGAACGCGCGACGCTGAAGGGGATGAAAATCCGATTGTCCTGACTGAAGCCAAAGATTTCGCCGCGCTTTTCGAGCAGGCCGACGACGCGAAACCACTCGCGACCGATCAGCAGATATTCGCCGACCGGGTCTGGCGGCATGCGCAATTGGTCACGGACGTCGGTACCGATGACGGCCACGCGGCGACCGTTTTTCTCGTCGCTGGCCGTCAGGAAGCGGCCGATCGAGGTGTCGACGCCGAGCACGTCCTGGGCTTCTTCGGTCGCGCCTTGGATCTGCGGCGCGACGCTGCGGCCTTTGTAGAGCGTGGCGCCTAGCGGTGCGCGCAGGATCGGCGCCACCCGCTCGATGCCCGAGATCTTGTAGCGCAGAGCGTCGACGTCCTCGAAGGTGAGGCGATTGATTTGGCCGGTGCGGAAATTTTCCTGCTCGTTCTTCGCCGCGAGCGTTAGCGTATTGCTGCCGAGATCCGAGAACTGGTTGCTGATCGAGTCCGAAAAGCCCTGCAGCACCGACACCACGGCGATCACGGCCATGGTGCCGATCAAGATGCCGAGCGTCGTGAGGAAGCTGCGCAGGCGGTGCGCGTTGAGGCTCGCGAGTGCGGCAGAGAAGGCTTCGGCGAAAACGTTCATCGAGGTTGGGGTCTCAGGCGGCGCGAGCCGGGTTCGGATGATCTTCGACGATACGTCCGTCGAACACGCGGATCGTTCGCCGGCAGTGTGCGGCGATATCCGGTTCGTGAGTCACGAGCACCACCGTTTGCCCCTGCGCATGCAGGGCGTCGAACAGGCCCATGATCTCTGCCGAGGTGCGCGAGTCGAGATTTCCCGTAGGTTCGTCAGCCAGCAGGATCGAAGGCTCGCCCACGAGCGCACGCGCGACGGCGACGCGTTGACGCTGACCGCCCGAAAGCTGATTGGGCCGATGATCGAGACGATCGCCAAGTCCGACGTTGCGCAGCGCCTGCACGGCGCGATCGCGGCGCTCGCTCGGCGACATCCGGCGATAGACGAGCGGCTGCATCACGTTCTGCAGCGCCGACTGCCTGGGCAACAGATGAAAACTCTGGAACACGAAACCGATTTCGCGATTGCGCACCACCGCGAGTTCCTGTTCGCTGAGCGCGGAGGTGTCGCGACCGTTCAAAATATAGTGACCTTCGCTCGGCGAATCGAGGCAACCGATGAGGTTCATCAGCGTCGACTTGCCCGAGCCCGAAGGGCCGATCAAGGCGACGTATTCGTTACGACCGACGAAAAGATCGACACCGGCGAGCGCCAGCACCGTCTCGTCTCCGAGGACGTAGCGCTTGACGATGCCTTTGAGTTCGATCATTCGGCGCCGTCCCTGCCCGAGCCCGGCGGGCCTTGCCGCGCACTCGCGTCCATTTGCGAGATGCGATCGCCCTCTTTGAGGCGACGCAGCACCTTGCCCGGTCCGACGACGACTTTGGCGCCGGCCTGCAGGCCAGTCTCGATGACTTCCCAGCGATCGTCGGAGAGGCCGGTGGTGATCGCCGTTTTGCGGGCGACGCCGTCGTCCTCGAGCCATACGTATTTTTTGACAACGTTCTTTTCGGGCGTCTCGGTGACCACGGCCTCGACCGGCACGGCCAGTCGTTTGGTGCCATCGCCGAGGAAAATCACGGCCCGAGCGCTCATGCCGGAGCGCAGCAGCAACTCGCCGGGGGCTTCGATGGCAATGGTGACCTTGTAGGATCGGCCCTGGCCGTCGACCGTCGGCGTCAGTGCGATTTTTTCGACGCGACCCGCGAGCGCAGTGTCGGGATAGGCGGCGGCGAAGACGTCGGCGCGTTGACCGAGCGTGATCTTGGCGACGTCGGCCTCGTCGACTTTGACCTCGGCGAGAATCGCCGAGATGTCGGCGATCTTCATGAGCTGTGCACCGGCGAGCGATGCGGTCGAGGGGATTGCAACCTCGCCCACCTTGATTGGCAAAGAGACGATACGACCGTTGATGGGCGCGCGGATTTCGGTCTTCGCTCGCTGTTCGCGCGCGTCGCCGAGCGTGGCGGTTGCGCGGCGCAAGGCCTCTTCGGAACTTTTGAGATCGGCCTCGGCGACGATGAACTGATTGCGATCTTCGGCCAGTCGATTTTTGTCGATGATGTTGGCAGCAGCCAATTTTTGGCTGCGCTCGTATTGCTGTTGGCGCAGCGCCACCACGGCGCGCTGCCGCTCGATGCTGATTCGATTTTGGCGGACGCCGGCTTCTTCGCGGGCGATGATGTTGTTGTAGGACTCCGGGTCGAGACGCAGCAGCAACTGGCCTTTTTTGACCGTCGCGCCTTCCTCGACGAGGATCTCGGCGACCCGCGCCGTCACCTCCGCGGTCAGGTTGACCTCGGTGCGGAAGGCGAGGGTGCCTGATGCCAGAATGTTGGGGCGCACTTCTTGGGCGGCGATGGTTGTGAGATCGACCGGAATGCCACCGCCGCCGGAGAATCGGCGGAACCCAAACAGTGCTAGCAGGGCAAGGACAACGAGGCCGGCGATGATCC
>RGYP01000253.1 GCA_010031985.1 Gammaproteobacteria bacterium | reverse complement strand
CGGCTGAAGAAGCCTTCCGCGCCGAAGTTCGCGAGTTTCTCGCCACCAACCTGCCCCCGGCGCTCGCCGAAAAAGTCCGCCATCATCAGCGCCTCAGCAAGCGCGAGCACGAGCAGTGGCACGCCATCCTCAACTCGCGTGGCTGGCTCGCCGTGCATTGGCCAGTCGAGTATGGCGGCACGGGCTGGACGATCACGCAGTCCTACCTCTTCGAAGACGAGCTCTCGCGCGCACATGCGCCCGGCGTCGTCGCTTTCGGGCCATCCATGCTGGGGCCGGTACTCATCAAATACGGCTCCGAGGCTCAGAAGCGCCACTGGCTGCCGCGCATCCTCGATGGTTCGGATTGGTGGTGCCAAGGCTACTCCGAGCCCGGTGCGGGGTCAGACCTCGCAAGTCTCAAAACCTCCGCCGTCCGCGAGGGTGACCACTACCTCGTCAACGGTCAAAAAACCTGGACCACCCTCGGTCAGCACGCCAACATGATCTTCTGCCTCGTGCGCACTTCCACCGAGGGGCGCAAACAAGAGGGCATTTCTTTTCTCCTCATAGACATGAAGACGCCCGGCATCGAGGTCCGGCCGATCATCCTGCTCGACGGCGTCCACGAAGTGAACGAAATCTTCTTCACGAACGTGAAAGTGCCGCTCGAAAATCTCGTCGGCACCGAAAACAAAGGCTGGACCTACGCCAAGTACCTCCTGACCTACGAGCGTACCGGGATTGCGGGGGTCAGCCGCTCGATCGCGGCGCTCAAAGATTTACGGCGTATGGCTCAAACTCAGCTGCGAAATGGCAAACCGCTTGCCGAGGACCCGCTCTTCGCAGCGCGCATGGCGCGCGTCGAGATCGACCTCGATAACATGCGCACCACCAACCTGCGCGTGCTGCTCGCCTCGGGTAGTGGCGCCGCCCCACTCGAGATGGGCGCCTTGCTCAAAATTCGCGGCACCGAAATACGCCAGGAAATCACGCGCCTCGCCCGTATCGCGCTCGGCCCGCAAGCACAGCCTTTCTTCGCCCCGGAGGGCATCACGGCGCAGTACCTCAACTACCGCAAACTCTCGATCTTCGGCGGCTCCAACGAAGTACAGCGAGAGATCATCGGCAAGTCGCTGCTGGAGATGGGACCATGAATTTCACTCACAGCGAAGACCGTCGAATGCTGGCCGACACGCTCGGTCGTCATCTCGATCAGCAATACACCCTCGACGTACGCCATCGCGTCAGTGGCTCAGCACAAGGCTGGTCACGCGAACGTTGGCTCGCCATGGCCGAACTCGGCGTGATCGGCGCACTCTTCGACGAGCAGGCAGGAGGATACGGCGGCAAGGGCTTCGATCTGGCCGTCGTCTTCGAGCAACTCGGTCGCTCGCTGGTCGTCGAGCCGTTTTTGGGCACCCTGATGGCGGGTCAGGCTCTCACCAAGACCGGTTGTCGCAGCGATCTCGTCACCCAAGTCATGGCCGGCGAAACCGTTCTGGCCTTCGCGAGCGAAGAGCCACAGAGTCGCTACGACTTTGCATCGATCACAACCCGCGCAGAGCAACACGACGGTGCCTGGATGCTCAGCGGTTGCAAGTCCGTGGTTCCGCAGCTCGAAGCGGCCGATCACGTCGTACTCAGCGCTCGGCTCGGCACCGGGTCCGTGGGACTCTTTCTGATGGAGAGCGGCAAACCGGGCGTTACGGTGAACGGCTACAAGATGGTCGATGGCGGTCGAGGAGGCGATCTCCTCCTCGAGCGTGCCAGCGCGACGCTGCTCACCGACGAGGCCCTACCCCTCCTCGAAGAAATCACGGCGGCGGGCATCGTCGCACTCTGCTGGGAGGCCGTGGGTGTGATGGATGTTCTCAAAAAATCGACGCTCGACTACCTGCGCACCCGAAAGCAATTCGGCGTACCGATCGCTAAATTCCAGGCACTGCAGCACCGCATCGTCAACGTTGTCATCGAGGTCGAGCAGGCTCGCTCGGCCGCCATCAATGCAGCCGCTGCACTCGAGGCTCCAAGAGACGCCAGAGAACGTGCCGTCTCGGCAGCCAAATACACCATCGGTCGTGCCGGCACCCTCGCCGCAGAGGAATCGATACAAATGCACGGCGGTATCGGCATGTCCTGGGATCTGCCGCTTTCCCACTATGCGAAGCGCGCGCTGATGATCGGCCATCAGTTGGGAGACGAAGATCATCATCTCTCGCGTTTCATTTATTTGGCCGCTACCGCCTGAGTACGCGCATCATGAAAAATCTCTTCTCAGTATCCGGGAAAGTCGTGCTCGTCACGGGCGGCTCACGCGGCATCGGCGAGATGATTGCCGCTGGGTTTTTGGCCAACGGCGCCAAGGTCTACATCAGCTCGCGCAAAGCCGAGAGTTGTCAGGCCACGGCCGGCCGCCTCGCTCGCGAGTATGGTGGCGAGTGCGTGGCACTGCCGGCAGATCTCTCGAAGCTGGAGGGTATCGCCGCACTTGCTGCGGCGCTCGCAGCACGGGAGAAATCACTCGACGTGCTCGTCAACAACGCGGGCGCGTCTTGGGGGGCTCCGCTCGGAGAGTTTCCGGAGGTCGGCTGGGACAAGGTCATGGATACGAACGTGAAGGGCGTGTTCTTTTTGACCCAAGCCTTGCTACCGATGTTGCGCGCCGCGGGCGACGCCGATACGCCCTCTCGCGTCATCAACATCGGCTCAGTTGACGGAATCGGCACGCCCGTCTTCGAGACCTACTCTTACGGTCCCTCGAAGGCCGCCCTGCATCACCTCACGCGCATGCTCGCAGCGCGATTGGTACGTGACCACATCCTCGTGAACGCCATCGCTCCGGGGCCCTTTCCCACCTGGATGCTGAGCACGGGTGTCGGCTTCGGCGGCAAAGTCGAAGGCGACGGTGTCGACTGGTCGGTCGTGGGACGCAACAACCCGCGTGGCCGGGTGGGCACACCCGAAGATATCGCGGGCGTCGCGCTCTTCCTCGCCTCGCGAGCCGGCGCCTACACCGTCGGCGAAGTCATCACCTGCGACGGGGGACTTTTGGTGGCACGCTGAGCGTTGCTCAGGTCACCGCTTGCCGCGTTACCACAGCCGGCCCGTGTCGCCGCCAGTCGTCGAGTTCCTCACGCAGAATTCGTACCGCATCCCAGACATCGACGTAACGCAGGTAGAGCGGCGTAAAGCCGAAGCGCATCAGATTAGGCGCCCGAAAATCGCCGATGACACCTCGACCGACGAGTTGCTGAACGAGGGCATAGCCATCGGCATGGGCAAAAGAGACGTGACTGCCCCGGCGCTCGGGCTGCCGCGGTGAGGCGAGTTCAAGCGCCGTATCGGAACCGAGTCCCTCGATCAGCGCAATGAAAAGCTCGGACAGCGCGATCGATTTGTCTCTGACCAC
>RGYP01000252.1 GCA_010031985.1 Gammaproteobacteria bacterium | reverse complement strand
AACCAATTGGTGGTGGTGACTGGGCTGTCGGGTTCGGGCAAGTCCTCCCTCGCCTTCGACACGCTCTACGCAGAAGGCCAACGGCGTTACGTGGAGTCGCTGTCGGCCTACGCGCGGCAGTTCCTGTCGATGATGGACAAGCCCGATGTCGATCACATCGAAGGGCTTTCGCCTGCGATCGCGATCGAGCAAAAGGCAGCGTCGCACAACCCGCGCTCGACGGTCGGGACGGTGACCGAGATCCACGATTACCTGCGCCTGCTCTATGCGCGGGCCGGGACCCCGCGCTGCCCTGATCACGGTATCTCGCTCGAGGCGCAGACCGTCAGTCAGATGGTGGATCAGGTGCTGCGCCTCGATGAGGGGACGCCGGCGATGGTGCTCGCGCCCCTGCTGCAGCAGCGCAAAGGCGAGCACGACGCCGTGCTGCGCGATTTGCAGTCGCAGGGCTTCGTCCGCGTACGCATCGACGGCGCGATTCACGACCTCGACCCCCCACCCAAACTCGACGCGCGTCGCAAGCACGACCTCGAAGTCGTGGTCGACCGCCTGCGCGTGCGTACCGATGCGGCCCAGCGACTGGCCGAATCCTTCGAAACCGCGTTGCGTCTCTCAGGTGGCACGGCGCGTGTGGTGTGCATGGAAAAAGCGGCGGATGAAGGCTTGCTGTTCTCGAACCGACACGCCTGCCCGGAGTGTGGCTTCAGCGTGCCGTTGCTCGAGCCGAAAATGTTCAGCTTCAATAGCCCCGCCGGCGCCTGTCCGACCTGCGACGGTCTCGGGCAGCAGGAATTCTTTGACCCGGCACGAGTGGTGGCCTTTCCGCATCTTTCTTTGGCTGGCGGAGCGGTGCGTGGCTGGGATCGGCACAACGCCCACTACTTGCAGCTGATACGCACCCTGGCGACGCATTATGGCTTCGACATCGAGGAGCCATGGCAGGAGCTGCCGGCGCGCACGCAGGAAATCCTGCTGTACGGCAGCGGCGACGAGGAGATCGAATTCACCTATATCGTCGGTCGTGGCAAGACCACCCGTCGCAAGCATGCATTCGAGGGCATGCTGCGCAACATCGAGCGTCGCTACCGCGAATCGGAGTCGCCGGCGGTGCGCGAGGAGCTCGCGCGTTACAAGGGCTGGCGCAGCTGTCCCGATTGTGGCGGCAGCCGTCTCAACCGTACCGCACGCCATGTCCATGTCGCCGACCGGGCCCTCACCGACATCACGGCACTCGCCGTCGCCGATGCCGCAAATTTCTTTGGTCAACTGACATTGCCGGGCTGGCGTGGCGAAGTCGCGGGGAAAATCGTCGCCGAAGTGCAGGATCGCCTGCGTTTTTTGGTGGACGTGGGGCTTGGTTACCTGACGCTCGACCGCGGTGCCGATTCGCTGTCGGGCGGCGAAGCGCAACGCATTCGGCTCGCGAGCCAGATCGGCTCAGGGCTCACGGGAGTGATGTACATTCTCGATGAGCCATCGATCGGCCTGCACCAGCGCGACAACGCGCGGCTGCTCGCGACACTTCATCGACTGCGCGATCTCGGCAATACGGTCATCGTGGTGGAACACGACGAGGATGCCATCTGCTCCGCCGATCACGTAATCGATCTCGGGCCTGGCGCAGGGATCCACGGTGGCGCCATCGTGGCGTCGGGAACGCCGCAGCAAATTCGCGACCACGCGGCATCGCTGACCGGCCAGTATTTGTCGGGAGTATTGCAAATCCCGGTACCGAAACTGCGTACGCCGCGGCAACCGAAGCGACTGCTGCGCGTGCTCGGCGCGACGGGTAATAATCTCAAAGATATCGACGTCGAAATTCCGCTAGGGCTGCTGACCTGCGTCACCGGCGTCTCGGGCTCGGGCAAGAGCACGCTGATCAACGACACTCTGCTACGTCGGGCGCTGGCAGAAATCGGCGGCGGACCGAGCGGCGCCGCTCCCTGCAAAGCCCTGCACGGGATCGAGAACATCGATCGGGTGATCGACATCGATCAAAGTCCGCTTGGACGTACACCGCGATCGAACCCTGCCACCTATACCTCCGTCTTCACCGGACTGCGCGAGCTCTTCGCACAAGTACCCGAGGCGCGCAGCCGCGGCTACGATGCAGGTCGTTTCAGCTTCAACGTCAAGGGCGGACGCTGCGAGGCCTGCCAGGGTGACGGGGTGATGCGGGTGGAAATGCACTTCCTGCCCGATGTTTACGTGCCCTGCGACGTCTGTCGCGGACGCCGCTACAACCGCGAGACGCTGGAGATTCTCTATCGCGGCAAAAGCATCCACGACGTGCTCGAGATGACCGTCGAAGATGCAGCGCGCTTCTTTCAAAACATTCCGGCGGTACAACCCAAATTGCAGACGCTGCTGGACGTGGGACTCGGGTATCTAAAACTCGGCCAGAACGCGACCACGCTCTCGGGCGGTGAGGCACAGCGTGTCAAACTCGCCCGCGAACTTGCCAAGCGCGCGACGGGCCGCACGCTGTATGTGCTCGACGAACCCACCACCGGCCTGCACTTTCACGACGTCGCGCAGTTGCTCGGCGTTCTGCACAGATTGCGCGACGAAGGCAATACCGTCGTCGTCATCGAGCACAACCTCGACGTCATCAAGACCGCAGACTGGATCGTGGACCTCGGACCGGAGGGCGGCGCAGCCGGCGGGGAGATCATCGCCTGCGGCACACCGGAACAGGTGGCCAAAGTGCAGCGCTCGTATACCGGACGCTATCTCGCGCCGCTACTACTGAAGCGCTGAATGACCTCGCCCGCGCTGCGAGCTTCGCTCGTGCGGCCGGACGCATAGCGTGCGAGCACCCGCCGCCAGAAGTCGAGCGCTGCGCGATCCTTGCTCAGCGTCACGATCTGCCAATCGCCGACGAACCGGTCGAAGATCAACCTTGCTGCGGCAGCGCCGATACCCAGCCGACGCATCTCGGCAAGCACAAAGAAATCGAGCAAGCGCCAGCGTTGCGCGCCGTCCGCCGCCGCGCCGCTGATCAGCGCAAAGCCTGCGGGCAGCCGATCACGCTCGATGATCAAGGCAAACGTACCAAACGCACGCAGCGCCGAGTCGAGCTCGACACGGGCCGCAGCGACCGTTGCATCGCGGGCGCCTATTTCCTGCATCCATGCCGCGTACGCCTGATCCAGCCAAGGCCGCAATCCAGGCGAGCGCTGCAGTTCGCGGATGGAAACACTCATCAAAAAAATCCGACAAAAAAGAACCCGGGGGATGGCAAGCCATCATCCCGGGTTCGTTTGGGAGCTCAAGACTCCCAGCCAAAAATTTCCGTCAGGAAATTACTTGGCGGGCTCGGCGGCCGGAGCAGCCGGAGCGGCAGCGGCGTCAGCCGGAGCAGCAGCGGCGTCGGCCGGAGCGGCAGCGGCGTCAGCCGGAGCAGC
>RGYP01000251.1 GCA_010031985.1 Gammaproteobacteria bacterium | reverse complement strand
AGCGATTCGCGGCGATCACCACGAGATCTTGCCGGGCGCGCGCGAGACGCAGCAGACGTGCAAACTCGCTCCCTTCGACGCCGCGCGGCAGCGGACCATCGATGCTGCTGCAAAGCAATTTGAGCCCGCTACCGTGACGTGTGGCATAGCCTTCGAGTGCCACGGCATCCAGCGTATCGATCTGGGCGAGGGCATCGTGAATACCACGCGCCGGACGCAGACCGAGCATGGCCGCCATCGGCGCATAGGACAGGTCGAGATCGACGAGCATCGTCGGTCGCGCTGCGGCCGAGGCCGAGAGGTGGGCGAGTGTGCACGCGATGAATGAGGCGCCTACGCCCCCTGCCGCACCGAGCACGCTGATCGTGCTGGCCTCGTGATCCGACACCGTCTCGCCGGCGACATCGCGCAAAGCTCGGGAAATCGCCGCCTGCAACTCCGTCGTGGTAGGCGTCGATGAAAGCAAATCGACAACGCCGATCCTCACCAACAAGCGAGTGGCTTCGGGAGAACTCACCTCACCACAACACCCCCGTTACGAAGGGGGCCAGCAACGGCGTCTGCACGCCCACCAGACTGACGCGCACCAGCGCGATGGACGAGAACGACGCCGCAGGATTGGCGATGACCGCACCCTCGGAATTCAAATACTGGATCGAAACGTTGGACAGCCCGGCTCCGGGGATCGCCGCGCCTTGCGCCGCCGGATCCGCGAGCACGGCAGCTTTCGCCGGCAAGGGATCGCCAATGGGACAAACCGCCGCGAGTCGCGCGGCGCGTCGCACGCCCTCCTCGAGCGTCATGCGCAGATAGACGAGACGCGAAAGATCGATGACGATGAAAATCGTCAACACCAGTGTGCCGGCGACGATCGCGAACTCGACGGCGGTACTGCCACGCGCAGAGCACCCACCCTTCGCAAGGGGCGTTTTACTTTTTTGACTCGTATTCACAGTGCCCTCATTACCGCCCGTGGACGCAGAATCAGCGCGCCGGTGAGCAGGTCATTGCCAAAACCGAACATGGGCAAAACGCCACCGACCACCGACTGATACGGATAGGCGATCGACACCTGCACCGTTCCCGCAGCGTCGACTTGAATGGCCACCTGCGTCGTCGAGAGTCCAGGCACTGCGGGCGTCGGACCGCCGCTGGTCGAACCGAAAACGACCAGATTGCGTGCTTGCGCGCCGATGGTTGCCGACAAGGCAGGTACGCCCGAGCTGTCTGCATAAGCGTTATCGGCGACGAAGCGAGCACCGGCGACCACCCGATGCGAGAGCCGCGAATATTGGATGAAAGCGCGGCCGAGCTCGCCTACCGGCATGATCAGCAGCAACACGATCGGCAGCACGATCGCCATTTCCACTGCGGCCACGCCACGCGCGTCTCGAACAGCGATGTTCGGCCGCTGCGGCGTCATGAATCTTTGCTCGATGGATCACGAAACAACTGGATGACGTAGGGACCGCCGCCACCGGGGTTCGGCCCCGGTCGACCCGCCGCCTCGCAATTCGGAATGAACTCGGCGATCAGATCCGACTCGCTGCCACCCGAACCCATTTTCTGCAGCAAGAAGAAGCATCCCGCACCGCGGATGCGTACTCCCTTGTCGGTGCCTTGATCTTGGGGCGGGCATTGTGCGATCGGTACGGCGACTTCGCGTCGCAGCAAAGCGCCGATACCCGGCGCCGGTAACGGTGCGATGTCGTAGGCCGCGGGGCCGGCGGCCAAACGGTCGAGGTAATCCTTTCGGTTCCGGCCGATCACTTGCGAGCCGTACGTGATCACCGTCGAGCCTTGGCTTAACGCCCCCGCACTATCCACACCGAGCAGCGGCGACGGCTCGCCAATCAATACGTCGGGGGGGAATCCTGCGGCCGTCACTTGACCTGCAGCGCCGCCGTATTCGTTGAATCGCGTATTCACGCCCTGCCGAACGGGACCGATGTTGACACCCGTCTTCAAAGGCACGAGGTCGGGCGAGCCGACTACGAGGCAAGAGCCAAATCCACCGGCAAAATTTCGACGAAGATCGGGATAGGCCTGACCCCCGACCAAGCGATCGGGATCGAGGAAGTAATAGTCTTTGAATGCACCCCCCTCGCTCGTCTTCGTCTTTCCTTTGAGCGCGTAAATCCTGCCGGGCTCGTAACCGAAGTTTGGCGCCGGTGCCGCGCTCTCGCCGCAGACCGCAATCGGCAAAAGACTGCAGAGTTTCTCCACGGGAGCGCTAGGGCCTGCGATGGCGCTAGCGGTGACCGCAAGATCTCCGAAAAATCCGAGAACCCGCGCGAGACTCGGCCGGGTGTTGATTTGGGCGATACGAACCCTTACGTAATTTGCGGGGGTCGTACCCGCATTGAACGGCGCGACGCCTTTCGAATACTGAATCTGGAACCAGCTTGCACCCGGGCACACGATGGTTGTCGGCAGCGCAGTCTGGAGTTCGCGAAAGCCCTCGGCATTCTCGAGCAAGGTGGTTCTCGCAGCCTCGCAGGCGGATGTCGTACTGCCCGTCTCGTCCAGCCGTTTTGCGGCCGCGAGCGCCATCGCATCCACCGTCGATTGCAGTCGCGCCTTCATGTAACCGAGGTGGCTCGCATCCAGCGCGAGCCCGACGATCCCGATCAGCGTGACCGCCGAGATCACGATCAACAGCAAGGCGCTTCCACGCTGACTTTTTCTTTGAACCGGCATGGTCTTATTTGCTGCCAAGACCACGCAACAGGATGTCGAAAAGGCCTGGTTTTTCCGATGCATCCCGACCGCGCGACCGTACGGCTTCGACCGCTGCCGCCGCGACCTCCGGGTCCGTACCTTCGGGAGCCGCGGTGCCGTGTCGATCGGTGGCGTTGGCATCGTGGGTCTGCGCCGCGACCAAAGCGCGCACGCTCCGGCCGTCGGCCACGTTCGAGTCGACCGCGACACATGCGCTGAGCATCTGCATGACGATCGCCAGCGCGACGATTCGATGATGGTTTGTCTTCATGTCACTTCTCCGCGGGTGTCACTGCAGGCTTTGCGCCGGAGGAATCGAGACGACCGAGCATGAAAAAGTCCCAATCGGTGGGCTCGCGATAACGATCGGTGGGCAGCTCGAGTCGCTTTGGATCGACCGGACGTGCGAGTCGTGGCGTGACCAAAATCACGAGCTCGGTGTTCCCCTTCAAAAAATCCTGGCTACGGAACAATGCCCCGAGGATCGGCACCGAGCCGAGACCCGGAAAGCGGGTGGCCAACGACCGCACGTTGTCGCTGAACAGGCCCGCGAGCGCGATCGTCTGCCCATCGGCCAGCTCCACGGTGCCAGTGGCGTTTCGGCGAGTCAGCGATGGCACCACGAAGGTGGAGTTGGTTTGAGTCGGGTTGATCACGATGCTGGTGGCGTTCGAGATCTCACTGACGGAAATGTCGAG